>CAZAHF010000071.1:0-5909 GCA_964484995.1 uncultured Candidatus Bathyarchaeia archaeon
CATAGCTGTTGGAATTCCACTTCCATTTACTGCTAAAACTAAACCTGCAGCATCACCAACAAGTAACACATTATCTTTTTGAACTTCTTTAACAATTCCTCCAACAGGAACAAGTTTAGCTGAAAAGTTTAATGTTTTAGCTTTTAAAAGTTTTTTTGAAGCTACCGGATGCTTCCTTATAAAATAGTCAAGGTAGTCCAAAATTTTTCTTCTATGTGTAGAACGGAAATGAGATAGTCTTACACCCAAACCAACATTTGCCACTTTTTCACCTTTAGGAATAATCCATGCGTAACCTTTTGGCGCGCAGGTGTTTCCTGAAAACATTTCAACAGTATCTTCTTCAACATCCACATTAGCCATTGTTTTTTGAACTGCTAAGGCAATATCATTTAACCCATAACCATCCTTTAAACCCATCCATTTTGCTATATTTGAAGGATAACCATCCGCCCCAACAACAACTCTTGCTTTAAGCACACCGTCAACCTGAGGGCCTTTTACTAAAACACTTTTAAACTCATTTTTGTTTGTAACAGATTTAACTAGGCTTGAAGTATAGATTTTAGCTCCCATGTTTAAGGCTTTTTTAACAATTAACTGTTCTAGTAGGTCTCTTTTTAAAACAATCCCGTCAAAATCAAATTCAAAACAGTGGTTACTAGGAGAGTAAAACCTTATCTTTTTTGTTTTGTTTGAGATAACCTCCTCAGAGATTAAAGAGTAAACTTCCTCAATATAGTTTGAGTTTGGAAGCATCTTTCTAATACTTTCTAAGGTTGGAATAAACTCACCACATTTTACGGGGACACCAACAATCTTTTTCTTTTCAACCATCAAAACTTTAACTCCATTTTGAGAAGAAAAAAATCCCGTAGAGGCCCCAGCAATGCTTACACCAGCAATTAAAACATCAAACTCCTCCTGCAAACACCTCACCACAACTTAAAATTTTAGCAGGGCACACCTGACATTTCTGTCCTCAAATTGTCAAGTTGTAATAATTATATAACAGACTAACTATAAGTTATTTAACACTAGCCTAAACTTTGAGAGGTAACCATACTGAAAAACCAACACAAAAAACAGAAGATAATACATGTAACAACAGCAGCTAGGAGGATATGAAAAACGGCTTCACCAAAGTTTTTGACTGATTTTAAGGAAGATTTAAAAGACTATGTTATACGTATAGAAAAAGCTATAGCAGAAGAAATAGCTCAATACAAAAATTCCTCCTTTTATAAGCCTTTGTCTTACGCTGTGGAAGGAGGAAAAAGAATCCGTCCCTTAATACTTGTTCTCTCAGCTGAATCTACCTCAAAAAAAGGAGGAAACCCTTATCCTGCAGCAGTAGCGGTTGAGCTTCTTCATACAGAGTCTCTTATCCATGATGATGTAATAGACAGAGAATCTTTTAGAAGAGGAAAACCAGCGTTTCATGTTAAATATGGGGAGCAGGTTGCAATTTTAAGTGCAGATTTTATGTTTGCTGTTGTTGTTGATATTCTTACAAGATATGGTAAACCGCAAATACTTAGGGAGATAGCATCATCTGTTCTTGAAATGTGTGAAGGGGAAATTGTAGACTTTAAAATGCAGATGGGTCAAGATAATTTTAGTTGGGAAACATACATTAACCTTATAGAAAAAAAGACAGCTTCTCTTTTTTCTGCCGCTGCAAGAATAGGTGCTATAATAGGTGAGGGGGAGGATTGGGAGATTAAAACTCTCTCAGACTTCGGCCGTCTTTTTGGGGTTTCTTACCAGATTAAAGATGACCTTTTAGATTTAAGGAAGGGAGAAAGAATCTCAGATGTTTTAAGAAAACTTATGCGTGTAGGTAGCTATGAGGAGGTTGAAGTTCATCTTATGGAGATGGCTAAAAAATATTCTGAAATGGCTATCAACACCCTAAAACCACTAAAAAACACGAAAGCAAAAGAATATTTATGCGAGTTAGCTAAGTTTTCAGTTTTAAGAGAATTTTAAAACAATAATTCTTCAACTTTTTCTATAACACTAACTCCTCTTACCTCACGTGGAAGCTGAGGAAGTGTTGCTATCATAGATTCGCCACAACTACTCCTTAAAACTTCAAGGTAATGTTTTTGCATAGCTGCACGTTCTCTGTGGAAAGGACATGTACATGTATTCTCGGTTACAATATAGTTTACAAGAATCTTGCTAACCTGCATCCCAAAAGCTTCAAGCTCTTTAAGAACCCTTTCTGTCTGTTTAACACCTAAAGCTTCAGCTATAGTCACTATTATTGTATGTGTTTTTCTATCTCTCAACATATTGAAAACTTTTTGAGCCAATTTTTCCCACTCAGAAATTATTTCAATAGGGTCTCTTTTTGTTCTTCCTTTGGTAAGAATTTCTATTGCTTTACGAACCCTCATATAGAGCTTTGCAGCTTCACCAAGATGTCTATAAAACTTATCCTGAAGCTTAAGTAGAGATAAGGTTCCTCCAGCAGGTGCTGTATCCCAAACTATTGTGTCATAGTTACCGCTCTCGTAAAGGTCTAAGACATAGCTTAATGCAAACTCTTCATCAATTCCAGGAGCACCAGCAATATACTCTATAATTTCTTCTCCAACAGGTAAGAAGGAAGATATAACCTCGTATACTTCATACCCAAATTTTTCTTTCCACTTTTCAATTACAAGATCGTAGTCTAACTCTACAACATTAAGCTTCTCAACTTCTTTTAAGCTTACAATGTATCCCCTAGCATTAACCTCTAAGATATCAGACAAAGACGGTGTTGGGTCTGTTGAAATTAAAAGTGTTCTGGAACCTTTTTTTGCGAAGTGTAAGGCTGTGGCAGTGGCGCATGTTGTTTTTCCAACACCACCTTTTCCACAGAAAATAATAAGTTTTGGTTTTTCAGCATCAAGATATGCTAAACCTTTTGTCCCCAAAGAGCAGCACCAAAGTTTTTATTTTAGATTGTTAAAACTTCTTTATTTACTCTCCGGTTAACAAAAAAGAAGAGTTTTGTTTTTAGAATAGTTGTCCAGCTGCCAATAAAGCATATCTTCCAGCAATATTGCCTACAGCTATTAGAATAAAGCAGAGGTAGAGTATAAGTATCCATACTGAGAGAGGAATACCGAGTCTTAGTTTTGCCAACAAGTAGACTATTAAGGGTATTATTAAACCTAAACCTATGAAGCCACCCCAAAACATAGAGAACAATAAGAAGTTTGTGAAAAGCAGTGTATATTGGGCTGTTCCAGCTACGGAAGTCAGGTAAGCAGCGGTGAATACCAAGTCTATCACAATTAGTATAGCCATATATAAACCTGTACGCTCTGGAATTCTATGGATAAGAACCGTTCTACGAGCCTCTAAGAGGCTTGGACATAAACGTGGCACAAACACACCAATAACTGGTATAGCAAAAACCGCTAGGACTAAACCTGAAAGCATTGCGTTTACAGAGAGAACCCATGGGAAAAATGGTGAACCCCAGAATGGTTTACCGCGAGCAAAGGCTAACATCACACCCGGATAAATTGTTACAAGAAAACCTAGAATCACATTTACGGCGCCACAAATTATTCTAACCACATAGTTTATTAGAGTCTCTTTACGGAAAAGCCACAGGATTGCGTTTAAGGCTGCTACAGCAATAAAGAATATTCGGAGAACAGTTCCAACGGATACCATTGAAACTGGTAGGTGGCTGAAAACATAAATAACATTCATGGGGGCTACTGTAAGTCTTCCAAGGTCAAGCATAACCGTTAGAAGACTTGCTAAACCTAATATTGGTGCAAGATACGCTCCTGACTCTGCTAAGGCATCGTATTCACCTCTACCAAGAATATGGGCTGCTCCACTAGCTATGGCTGCTCCACCAGCACTACCTATAAGGAAAAGGTCTATGGCTGTTAACCATCCCCAAACCAAATGAGCCATAATCTCGACCCCTCCTACTTCTCCTCCTTTAAAGTTTTAGATATCTCCTCTTTCCTCCTAAGGAATTTTGCAGCAAAATATCCTGCAAACGAAATAATTGTAGCAATAACCCCAACACTAGCTATTGAAGTTAACATATCAGACTTGAATGTCTCCATCGGTTTTGAGGAAACCTCTGGAAAACCTAGCTCCTTGAAAGGAACATCCGAAACAAAAATCATGGAGGTACCCCCCGCTTCCTTCTCACCATATATGTAGGGTGCACCAGAATTATGCGCCTTTTCCAAAATTTCATCTCTATCCCCAAACTGAAGAGCACCCGCTTGACAGTTTGCAACACAAGCAGGAACCATCCCCGCCTTAATCCTATCCACACAGAAAACACATTTACTTATAACCTTCTTTTCCTCGTCAAAATGTGGTACATTCCACGGACAAGCCTCAACACAATATTTACAGCCTATACACCTGCTTGGATCGTAGACCACAGGACCTTCTGGAAGCTTTTTAAGCGCTTTTGTTGGACATACAGATACACATGTTGGCTCTAGGCAGTGCATACATCTGAGGGAAGCCATTCTCCACTTTATGATGCCTTCTTTCCCTTTTACCTCGCTAAATTTAACATAACACCAAGTGTCTGCTGAAAAGCTTGGCGGGTTTACATATTCGTTTTCCGTTATAATTCTTGTTTCTTCCGCTGGAAGCTTATTCCAGACTTTGCATGCTATTTGACATGCTTTACAGCCTATACATTTTCTAACATCAATTAGCATAGCTTTTGGTTTTGTGGTTGTTGCTGGTAGGTTTTTTGTTTTATCAGATGTAACGAATAGGGTTGTTAAACCAAAACCTGTTCCAACGGTTTTTAGAAAACTTCTTCTTGAAAACTTTTCACCCATTCCTTTTCACCACCTAAGCCTTATAAACCTTAACACATACATCCGACATGCATGCTGAACCTGTTGGATCCTTTCTAGCTAAAATGTCTTCAATAGTTTGGTCTGGGATGAGGTCTCCATCGTTCACTCCACGTTTATAGCCATAGATTAAGCCTTTTGACCAGTGTCCAAAGCCGTGTGAAAGACAAACACAGTCTTTTCTTATTCCATCGAAAAGTTTGGCTTTAACCTTAACCTTCCCAGCTCTTGACTCAACCCAAACCCATTCAAGGTCTCTAATACCTAGACTTTTAGCGGTTTCAGGGTGAATTATGGCTGCGTTTTCGGGGCAGGCTTCCAAAAGATATGGATTATCGGTTGTTTTACCATGTCTATGGACAGCAGGTCTTGTTATAATAAGGTAAAACGGATACTCTGAGGATGGCTTATCTCTTCTTGGCTCCCATGAGGGTAGCGGGTCATAACCATATTTCTTGAAGGTTTCACCGTAAATCTGAATCTTTTTACCAGCCTTAGCCATAGATTCAAGCTTTGTAAGAGGCTTAAACTCTTCAGGTTTACTCCATACACCTTTAGCTGCTAACTCTTCAAAGGATATTCCTAAAGCATTTTTTACTGCTGTTTCGAGGTATTCGGTGGATGTGAAGAATGTCCCATCTGACTTCTTAAAGTATTCTGGTGCTATTCTTTTTCCAAGCTCACAGAATATCACTCCAGCACTCTTACATGAATACATCGGGTTTATAACGGGCTGGAAAACAGAAACCTGTGGATACCACCCATTATAAATCCTTACACTAAATCCCTTCCTTTCCCAGTAAGTGCATTCTGGGAGAACTATGTCAGCCATTTGAACTGATTCGCTTGGTAGAATATCAACCGTAACTATAAACTCAAGCTTTTTAAGGGCTTCAATAAGCTTCTTTGGGTTTGGGAATGAGAGAAGATTATATTTGTAAATGACAGCTGCTTTTACCTCATAAGGCTTCTTCTCCAGAATATGGTTTGCAAGTGTTGAGAAAATTCCTAGCTTAACCTTATCAAGTAGTGGAAGCTTACTTCTTCCACAAATAT
>CAZAHF010000072.1:0-5741 GCA_964484995.1 uncultured Candidatus Bathyarchaeia archaeon
GGCAAAACAACCGTCAAAGTTTCAGCCCTAAACCTACCTGTAAGCTCACCAACCCTACCAGTAACAGTCTCAGCCCTACCCCTGCCACTCTTCCCAAGCTTACCGAGAAAACCAAAGCTAAGTTTAAGCTTCAATCCTCACCAGAAAAACCTAAAAGCAAAAATAGACCTTAAAAAAGAATGGGTTAAAGCTAAAAACTTAAAGCTTCAAGAATGCGCACTTAATCTGCATACGCCATCAAGAGATTTAAATGGTTGATTATGATTTGCTTATTGGATTGTTAGGTTATAGCGGTTGCAATATTTTTGGGTTAAGAGAATTTCGCATAGGACTAACGGGAACTTGAAAAGATTGAGAAACACAAAACATCTTAGGAAATTTCAAGGATATTACTGTGAGGCGGGATGAACGAACCAAGCAAATTTTACGGTTTATATGCTGATAAACCCTTATCCAGCCAAGCTAAAGAAATTGTAAGTTCCACTCAGAAAATGTGAATTTCATACTAGTGTAAGAAGACCTGCATCAGCCATAAAACCCCAACCAAACCCTAGTGTTATAATGTTATCGCCTGAGGCTATACCGTGACTTCTTGTAACCTTTTCTAGTATAAACGGTAAGCTTGCCCACCAAGGTTTCCGTATCTTTCTAAAACCTCGTAAGATTCTTTTAGTTTTTCACGGTTTACACTGTATCTTTCTGCTATGCTATCAAGAATTTTTCTGCTTCCTGTGTGTACAACCCACTTTTTAGCGTTAGCTAAAGTTTTAGAGCCATATTTCATAGTTAGTAACTCTAAAACTTTTGAGGTGTATTTAAGTCCAAGCTCTGGAAGATTCTTGCCTAAATAAGAGTGAAACTCAAAGCTAAACGGTTTGTTTAAGCTTATAATTTTAGCATAACCTGTAAGATAATCCTCTTCTTCTAAGTTTGTGATGTAAACGAAGTCTCCAACCTTTAATTTACCTCTATCGTTGGTCACTATAATGCTTGCTGCACCATCCCCAAAAAGAAAAAATTGGATGGTTGCAATCCACTTTCTTAACTCAAACTCTCTTTGCTTATCATCTTTAATATTCTTGACCTTCTTAATATCAAGCACATTTTTAATACCTCTAACCTGCCCATGAAACCAGTAAGAGTTTACACCTGAAAAACATAACATTACATAATTACTAGGAAATTTGGCTAGATAGTCTTTTGCCAACTGGAGAACTTTACCAAAAGCAGAACAACCCATACCTTGAACACTTAAATGTCTGATGTGTGAGAAAAAACCGACCTTTTTAACTAGTAAGCTACTAAGTCCCGGGACACAAAAATCATTGTAGTCGTATGCTGCAATCAAGTAACTAATATCCTTCTGCTGTAAACCTGTTTTTTCTAAAACTTTTATGCATGCCTTACTACAAATATCTGAGACAGCTTCCCTCTCAACTAAGTTGGATTTAGGGTCAAAAGCAAGATGTCTTCTTAAAACCCCAAGATTAAAAATACTGTCTAAGATTCCGTTTGAAAGTTTTGCGGGGAAGAGGTCTACAAGTTCTTCTGTACTATATTTAACTTCTGGTACAGCGGTAGCTATACTGAGAATACGCAAGGAACCCCACCCTAAAGAGAAACTTTACTGTTTTAAGAGAGTCTAAACCACTCGTTTAGACTATTCACATATATTTAATTTTTGTTCTAAGAAGGCAGCAAAGTATTAGTTATTATTATTTGTTATTCAAGAATTAATTTTAGTTATAGTGCTTTGTTTAAGCATACTAATCTTATTTGTTTGATTTTTTCCATATACTTCGAAAATTGTTTTTGTATCTCCTTGACTTTTTTCTCCTTAAGTTTGCTAATGCCTTAGCAGCTAAGGCTACGGCTTCCCTGGGTGTGTATGCTATACCAATTCCAACTTTAACGTTCTTAGCTGAGAATTGATCCATAAGGATTTTAATAGATTCCGTGTTGGGTAAGAATGCAAGTACGTTATCTCCGCCTAGGTAGGTAGATACTCCTCCAATTTTATGGGTTATCTTCCTAAACTTTCCAATGAGAACTGTAACCTTTTTGTAGATGTGATATATACCTTGTTTCTCAAGCAGAGTATAATAACCATTAAGGTCTGCATGAGCAACTACTGTTTGCTCATTTAATTCTGAACTTATTAACATCTCTGGATTACCAACTTTAGTAAGCGCTTCACGGTATGATTTTCCATAACCAACCATAGCTTTAATAGGGGTAGGTGAAAGTTTAGTGATGGACTTAGCAACCATTAAAAACTTTCTTGTTTCTACCGAGTTAAGGATTAGGACTATTAGGTCTCGAGTTAGAGGAATGGTGAAGCTCCTATTTCTGCGCTGCATCTATAGAGCTCCTTTAATAGTTCGTGTTGCTTAGCTTGAACTATGTGTTCCCTGTCGTAGCCTAGCAGGTTTATCCAGGACTCGTAGTTTAACAGTTTTAGTATGCCCACCTTTACCATTGCTACTCAACAATTAATGTGTCCTTGGTTTTCTCTCCAGAACGTAACTTCTTAAGTCTTGTAGTAAGTTTAACTGCAGCCTCAACACTTCTTCTGGCATACTCTTCAGCTCTTTCAAGAGCTTGAACTCTTGTAGCTCCTGGACCTATAACACCGAGAGTTACGGGTTTTCCATGTGTTATACTTAAATCTAGGAGTTTTCTTGCAGCTTGTTGGGCTACCTACTTCATCATGTTTTGTTTCTCCCTGAATAACTGCACCTAGAACAACTACTGCATCCACATCCTCTCTTCTAAGCAACTCACCTACCAAGATAGGAGTATCAAAAGTCCCAGGTGACTTTACAGTAACAGAAATTTTAGCACCTAGAAAGTCAGCATGGGACACTGCTTTCTGTAACATCAAATAAGTTATATCATAGTTGAATTCTGAAACTACTAAACCTATTTTTATGGAATTATCACTCATAACGAATCACCTTAATGGACCTGCATCGGGTAGTCCTTGTCTAAGTCCCATACCAGCATGTGGAGTTAACGTTTCACGTCCCCTAAGTAGAGCTACTACATTGAGTGCATGTTCTTTTGCTCGACCTACAGCAATTTCATAGAGTTTTTTAGGATCTTCAGCTTCATCTTCATGGACTGTTACATCAATTATGTGTTTCTTAGTCATGATTTGAACCATAATTAAGCCTATACTTGCCGCTAGGTAGCTATACTTATCTATAAGTGTTGGACCCACCCAACCAAACGTCATGACAATATCAGCTTCCTCTGACTCTATAAGTCTTCTAGCTGCTACTGGCAAATCTTTTAACCCTGGGACAGTATACCGTAAAATTCTGGTGTTTGGTAGATGTTCGTTTAGGACTTCTATGGCATATTTAGCCATATTAACTCTAGCGTAAGGTAGTATCAATTATACCCACAACATAGGTCATCTTCTCACCTGCAAATATCTTAGAAGATCCTCTCCAGTAACAAGAACAAGCCCTTTATTATCCGCATAATTTACTGCCTCTTCAAATGTGATTGATGAATTAAACTTTAACATTTCAGCATAAACAACACTAGGTAATAGTCCAGCTACAACTGCAAGCCATACTGCTAACTCTGTGCGACCGCATCTCTCATTAAAATGTTTAGCGATAAGTATGGGCATGTGACTTGGAGCATAAAATTCAGTCTGAAACCTATTTTTTGCTTCGGTTACTTTTCCCTTTAACACTAATTCGACAACCTCATGTAAACTTTTAATTGTTAGGGCTCTATCAGAATCCGAGATTCCGGTACGAGTTTTGATACTATTCACCCAAACTGCCAAATTGGACCTATCACCGTATCTAGGAGATTTTGACACTAAGTTTGCAAAACCGGATTTTGTGAATACTTCGTCAAACATAGGGATTTCTAAGAAACGAGCTACATCATAGCTTAAACCGTAACATATTAGACCACCTGCTTCTGTTCCTAGTTTATAAATTTTCTCTGATGTTATTTTTCCTGCATAAAAAACCATATCTACCTCAGATTCTCTGTCTGGCCAGTCATAAATCAACGCAGGATTTCCAACTCTAAGATTCTCTATCGCTTCCTTAACAACTTCCATTTTACGTCAACTCTCTAATCATTTGCCTCTCTCATATAAGATTAGCTACTCTTTTTTGAGTATCAAAAAATAAAACTAAACAAAGAAACTCAAAAGCAAGTTATCATCATCTATCTTGAATATGATAGCTATCCATATTCCCTTAGTCTAATAACATCTTACACAATCTAGTTGGAAACTTGTTACCTCCGTTTTCTATACACTAATTTACCCATATCTAACGGCACCCTAACCAAAAAACAGGAAAAAACCTAAAATCCTCTTTGAATCGTTATTGTTCTTCTACATAATTTAAGTTCTTTAGGGAAGTCTTGCCTGTGTTAGAAAGTTTGCTATTGTGTTTTTTATTATCTCGGTTGTTCCTTCGTATATCTCAGTCACTTTAGAGTCTCTATAAAATCTTTCCACCTCATTTTCAGCTATATATCCGTAGCCTCCAAGGATTTGGACGGCTTCATTTGTAACTTCAACAGCAACTTTTGAGGCATGAACTTTTGCCATACATACCAATAAAGGGTCTGTTTTTCCTTGGTCTATGTACCATGCAGCCTTATAGGTTAAGAGTCTGGCGGTTTCTATTTTTATTGCCATGTCTGCCAGTTTATGTTGGATTATCTGAAAATCTATAATTTTACGGCCAAACTGTTCTCTTTCCTTGGCGTATCTTAAAGCACGGTCAAAAGCACCCTGAGCAATTCCCACTCCTAATGCAGCAACGGTTATTCTTCCAAAGCTATTAATTGAGTATAGTAAATGTTTAAATCCTTCCCCCTCTCTTCCGATAAGATTTTCTCTCGGAACATAACAATTGTTGAAGGAGACTTTCCCGGTTACTGAGGGTCTTATACCCAGCTTATTTTTGATCTGTGTAATGTTAACACTTTCCCTGTTTGACTCTATAACAATTGTGCTTTGACCTTTAGTAGAAGGTATGACCTTGTCGTCTGTCTGGCAGAAGGTGATTAAGTATTTTGCTACTGGTGCGTTAGTTACTGGAGACTTTACACCATTAATTAGATATCCATCACCAGTCTTAACAGCTTTTGTATCATAAGCCGTTATATCGCTTCCATGTTTAGGTTCAGCTACAAGTATCGCTGAAATGGCTTCCCCTTTCGGTATTTTTGGCAGAATTTTTTGTTTTTGTTCTTCGGAACCAAACTTTAAGATTATTTCGCTTCCAATAGGTACAGCGGCTAAGGCTGCACCTATACTTGAATCTGCTCTGGAAAGCTCCTCAACTATTATTACATGTTCAAGCATACCAAGACCCTGACCACCATACTCCTCAGGAAAATATACTGCAATAAATCCTAGGCTACAAGCCTTCCTCCACAGGTCAAACGGAAACTCCTCTTTACAATCGAGTTCTAAAATTTTTTCTTTATCAAACTCTTTTTGGGTAAATTCTTGAACAGCCCTCTTAATGTCTTTTTGCTCCTCGGTTAGATCAAAATCCAAAGACTCATCACCACATTTAACTCTCAAAGTTCCCTCGTACAAAAGGACCAACCATATACACTTTACCCTTATACATCAATTTTTCCGTTAATAACTTAAAATTCTTTTCAACTGCGTTAGGCTTATACTTCTTAGATGTTAAACTTTTTATTGTTGGTAGAGGATTGTGTAAGGGTTGGTTGAGAAGCTT
>CAZAHF010000073.1:0-5682 GCA_964484995.1 uncultured Candidatus Bathyarchaeia archaeon
CTCTATTCTTAACAAACTTCAACATTCTTCAACAAAACTAAAACCAAACACATTTAAAAACATCATGAAACAGAAACTCGCATACTAGTTTCCTTTGTCTACATTTAAATTTAATCCTTAAAAATAAACATAAATCTAAAAGATGAGAATAAAACTAAGATTAAAAATGGAAACTCAGAAAGAGTCAGAAGACGATGAATATTCTCGTTGGTATATTAAACGGAATGAAATTGTTATTTTAGTAAAGCTTCCATTCACACGTATGGTTAAAGAAGCAAATATTCTTAGAGAATGGTACTTAAATATCATAAAAAACGTCAACAAAAAAGGTGGAATTAAAGGTATAAAAGTAAAGTTAACCATGTATGATGAAAAAGTAAACCTTAAACTGGTAGGTTCACCCCATGAAAAAGACTGTTTAGACATATGGACCATGGACTATGCATGCTTCGGAGACCTATTTTTAAACCACCTACCAAGAAAAGACAGAGTTCTGTATACACTAATTAGAAAAAGCATAAACCCACCTTAGTATAGAAAAAACAAGTCTTTCCCCATAATTTTCCCAAGATTTCCCGCGTAAATTTACCAAAAAGTTTATCCATTAAAAACCTAAAAGATTTTAGGAAAATGTCTAAACCACCCAGAAGAAGAAAGAAAAAGCCCTACTCAAAATCAGAGTTAAACAAGCTGATAGACAATTTACTTCATCCACTAGCCAAAAACAAAGCAAAAACATCAATCCTAATTCTAGATGAATGTTTACACATACTGGTAGAACAAAACCCAACCCAAAGCCTACAAAAATTCATAAAACACACCCTACCAAAAATAGTAGAAAAACATCTAAAAACAAAAAAGACCTAAAAAGATCAAGGTAATACTAATTACGCAGTTTTTCAAATTTCTTAGTAAAATAGTTGTAGCAACTTCTTTTAGAAGGTTTTATATTTTGGTTTGACTGTAGGTGGACTTAGGTTGACTCTTAAATTAAAAGTTGGTAAAAAAGGCTACATAATTTTACCTAAAACAATAAGAGACATAATAGGAATAAATGAGGGAGACGAAGTTATTGTTGAAGTTAAAGATGCTATAATACTTAAACCAACCAAAAAAATTGACAAAGATAAACTTAAAAATGCATTAAAAAGACATGTAAATAAAATCAAGAGAACACCAACTATAGTTGAACCTAAACCAGGTGAACTTTCAGAAGTATATCTAGAAGAGGAATTTGAAGATTGTAAGTGTTAACCCACTAATATATCTAAACGTTTTAAAATCACTCAAACTAAGAGAAGTTTATGAGAATTTGTTAACCATAAAACTTTCAATCCAGTTAAGGCTCAACGAATGAACCTAAAATTTGACCTTAACTAAACATAAATACTAGAATATCAGAAATTTCTTTGAGGTAGTTTTTAATGCCCCTAATTGAAATAACTTTTGCAGCAGGTGTTCTGACTCCTGAACAAAAAACAAATTTAGCTAAAAAGATTACAGATCTGGTTGTTCAAGAAGCAAAACAACCTAAAGATTACACGTGGGTTGTTATCCATGAGGAACCTATGGAAAACTGGCTTGTAGGTGGACTTACAGTAGCAGAAATTAAAGCAAAACTAGCACAAGAGAAAAAGTAAATCTCCCTCTAAATCTTTTTTTACTATCAGAGGATTGTCACTGAAACTCTCTATATATTTAAGTTGAACTTTAAGATTTGGTTTTAGATTTGGTATGTTTAGCAAACTAAAACTTATATGAGGTTATTTGGATTGGTTCGTGGTTTTCATTGGGCTTGGGTTGTTCTTGCTGTTGGATTCTACACAGTCTTTATAGCCTTTGCTATTAGGTTTGGTTATGGTGTTTTACTTCCAAAAATGATTGAATCTTTACAGATTACAAAAACCCAAGCAGGTTTTATTGTTAGCTCATATTTTATTGCTTATACTATTTTTTCACCAATTGCAGGCATGCTAACTGACAAAATTGGTGGAAGAAAAGTAATAACAGGATTCTGTATTTTACTAGGTTTAGGAACCATACTAATGAGTAGAATTACAAACTTATGGTTAGCCTGCATATTTTACACAATTGTAGGAGTTGGAGCTTCTGCATGCTGGACAGCTATTGCAGCAGTAACCCAAAAATGGTTTAGTATAAAAAGGAGAGGAATAGCAACAGGCATATTTTCAACAGGATGGGCTTGTGGCTATGCTATGGTAGGTTTACTCTTCCCCATACTAGTTTATAGCTACGGCTGGCGTTTTTGCTGGTTTATAATGGGTTTAGCAGCATTCTCACTTGTTTTTGTTAACGGTTTTTTATTAAGAAGTAAACCTGAAGATTTAGGCTTAGAACCTTGGGGAGAAGAAGAATCCAAACCTAAAGAAAACATTCCAGAATCTCAGATTAGCTATAAGAAAATTCTAAAAACAACAAAATTTTGGTTGTTAGGCATATCTTATATGACCCTAGCCTCAGCTATAACCATCACTTGGACATTTGTTGTTACCTACCTAAATCTAGAGCTTAAAATTGATTATACAATCGCATCTACCCTATTCAGTCTAATAGCCTTCAGCGCTATAGCCGGCTCATTCGCCTTTTCCACACTTTCAGACTATTTTGGAAGAAGAAATGTCTTATTGGTTTGCAACATAATGATAGCTTTAGCAATTTTAAACCTAACAACAAAAAATTTAAACATCCTAACAGTTGCCTTGTCAATGGTTGTTTTCGGTTCAGCCTATGGAGGAATTTCAATTTATGCAATATGTGCAGCAGACTATTTTTCACAAACTTCCGCTGGAACTGTACTTGGATTATGGACTATCTACTATGGTATTGGAGCAATAATTTCACCTGTAGCAGCCGGAATTCTTGCAGATACATTTAACACTTTTACATGGTCTTTTAACTTAGCAAGTTTAATGGCTATATTTTCAACATTACTACTACTTCCATTAAAAAATAAAATCAGATAATTCTAATCACCTTTAACAAAGAAGTTTCACTCATATTATCAATGTCACATGATTAATAGACTTCTCAAGAAAAATAAATGTACACTTAAGCTTTATGATTATAAGCAGTATTTTATTTTTATAACCTAATCTAACCTACACGTTCATGTAGGACAATCTATTTTCATTAAATTTGAGAAAAACTTAGGGTTTGATTATGTTTCCTATAATAATTTTGGTATCGATATTCAAGAAAGTTTTAAGAAAACGTTCTTTTCAAATTTTCCTATTTTTCTTAGTTGTCCTTTCTTTAGGTGTTATAGGCTTTTACATTTTAGAAGGTAAAAGTTGGTTTGAGAGCTTATACTGGGCTGTGGTAACAGTAGCAACAATAGGTTATGGGGATATAATACCAACCACTCAAGCAGGTAAAATTCTTGCAATGATCATGGCTTTTTTTGGTATAGGTCTATTTGCAACTATAGTCACGTTTATGGCTAACCACTTTTTAAATTTAAGCATAAGGAAGGTTTTTGGTTTGGAAAATTGTCGTTGGAAAAATCATGTAATCATTTGTGGTTGGAATGAAGGTGTAGAATCTGCTATCGAAGAACTACTACTAATACCTGACATCAAAATAGCTATAATTAAACCACCAACAATAGGGCCTATTGAAGAAAAAGAAAATTTAACAGTAATTTCCGATGATCCTACAAGAGAAGAAGCTTTAAAAAAAGCTGGAATAGATAAAGCATCTCATATCATTGTTTCTATGGGTGATGACTCAAAAACAATTCTAACAGTATTAACCATTAAAAAGCTTCGACCTGATATAAAAGTGGTTGCTGAAGCTTTAAGCAGCAAACATGCCCCACTTATAAAACAAGCAGGTGCAGAGTATATCGTTAACTCACTATCTTTTAGTGGTAGGCTACTTGCTAGTTCTATCCATAAACCTGGTGTAGTTGCAATGTTTGAAGAAATTTCAACCTCAGGTGTCGGTAACGATATAATTGAAGTAAACACCCCTAAACAGTTTGTTGGTAAAAGTTTTAGAGAAACGTTAATTGAGCTCAAAGAAAAATATAATTGTTTATTGATTGGTTTAAGAAGAGACAATCAAACAATTATAAATCCAGCTCCTAATGAAATCTTAAAACAGAAAGATTCACTGTTAGTAATCTGTACAAAAGAAGAATCTGAAAAAATAGCTTCAATATAACCTAGACATTAATATACCTAACTAAAGGCCCCAAAACTTCAGTTAAAGCCTGGTCTAAGACCTCATGCTTCAAAGTCTCAACAGCCTTTTCAGGCTCCATATCATAGACGTAAACTATACCGTTTTTAACCTCACCTGAAAACACTCCTTCCCTTGGAATCCATCTAATATCTTTAAGCTCCAAACCTAAATCAAACTTTTCCTGAAGCCTCCGAAGCTCACATCTCAAAAGAGCCTCAACATTCCTATTGTTTCCAGCCACGTCTTGATGTGTTTCTGGGTTTGGGCATGGCTACCACCGGAAACCTCCAAAACTAGCCAAAACCAAACTCTTATAAAACATAAGAATAAACAAACAACTTGAAAAAAGCGCGCTAGCTTGTTGCTAAATTTAGACATAAAAAACGTCTAAAACAGAATAAAATCTATTTTTGTCCGAATTTAGCAACAAGCCAGTGTGGTATATGCTTCAAGAGGCTTCTAAACTTCCCTACTGGAATAACCATTTTTCATCGAAAAAGTCTAAGCCCTAAGGTTTGCATCGGCTTAAAGTGTTTTACATCAAAGGTGTAAAGGCTTGCATTATGGTTGATGGTTATTGCAGCTATCATCGCATCTGTTCTTCGAATTGTAATTCCCTTTCTTTCCAGCTCCAACTCAAGTTTGGCGGCTAGGACAGCATCCTCCTTTGTATAGCTTAATACGGGTAGTTGAAGAACCTCTTTTACTGGTTTAGCATATTTATGAAGACCATATAGGATTTCGTGGAGGTTTATGGCTGTTATACCTATTTTTTCTCCACTTTTAAGGATTCTATCTAGAGCTTTGTCACCTTTTAAGGATTTTCTATCAAAAATTTCGATTAATATATCTGTGTCTATCACTATCATAGTCTACGCTCAACCCTAGAAGCATAAATCTTTGATAAAATCTCATTCTTATCTTTAATTTCAACACATCCTCTAAGCCTCTTCAAGATTCCAATAGGATTTACATCTTCCACAAGCCTTTCAAAAAGCTCACTAAAGCTTTCATCTTCACCTTTAACAGCTAAAAGCTTCCTATATACCTCATCCCTTACAGTTATAGTTTTTACCATAACTAATCCCACCTTGATAGCACGCGTTATAGTTGTGTTTAAACATATATTTAAACATATCTAAAAGTATAGCAAGCTTTGCCGAATTTACAGGTATAGAAAAGCTAGCTCCACCACCCACCTCAAACATTCTCCCAAAACTAGTTTTAACAGGTAAAACCTGCCTTACCTGATACCTTTTTAACGCAAAATTTGATGTAAAATGTTCTAATGCTCTCTTATCAAGCAATAGAAAAAACCTCCAACCACAAAACTATATCCTAAAAGAAAAGATACTGAGCACATCTAAATCATAATTTAACTTACGCTCTTAACTAAGAATGTTGTGGTTGGCTTTCTCAGGGGTTTTGGGTGTAGAGGAAAGACTAGCAAAGCTTGAGGGTATTGTTGGGCAGATG
>CAZAHF010000074.1:0-5629 GCA_964484995.1 uncultured Candidatus Bathyarchaeia archaeon
ACTTATCCAAAATATTGCTAAGTTTTTAACAACAAACTCAACTAAAACTGTTTAACTATAGCGTTTTTATCCAGTAAAGTACCACAGTAGTAGCATCTTAAAATAATAGGATCCTCACTTTCAACATGAAAAACTGGTTCAACAGGTTCTGGACTGTTAGTTATACAGGATGGATTAGTACATTTAACTATGCCTTTAACAACCTCCGGAAGCTTAACCTTCTCCTTTTTTACCACATTAAAGTTTCTAATTATGTTTATTGTTGCTTTAGGTGCAATTAAGGCTATTTCAGCAACTTCTTTTGGGCTTATCTCTCTACCCTCAATCTTTACTATGTCTTTTCTACCCAGTTTTTTACTTGGAACATTCATAAGTACACTAACAATAAACTTCTCATGCCCAGTAATCTTAAGAATTCTTAAAACAGCTAAAGCTGTTCCACCAGTTATATGATCTATAACTGTTCCTTCACGAATCTTTTCTACACGAAGCTTTCTACTAGCCTTCAAACACCATCAAACATATTTAGTCTCAAACTAAAATTTAAAATATGATGGAGTAAAGGGTTGACAACCTAAATGTTTAAGGGTAGAGACATAATATCGATAAGAGATTTTTCAAGAAAAGAGATAGATTACCTGCTTAAAACAGCAAAAAAGGTTGAGAAAACCTCTGAGGATAAGCTTAGGGTTCTTTCAGGTAAAATTATGGGAACCCTATTTTTTGAGCCTAGTACAAGAACAAGACTAAGTTTTGAGGTGGCTATGAAAAAGCTTGGTGGAGAGGTTGTTGGTTTTAGTGAGCCGGCTTTAACATCTATTAAAAAAGGTGAAACTTTAGCTGATACTGTAAGAGTTGTAGAAAACTATGTTGATGTGATTGTTTTACGTCACCCACTTGAAGGATCCGCACGGATGGCTGCTGATTATGCCTCAGTTCCGGTTATTAATGCTGGTTCTGGTGCTGAAGAACATCCAACCCAAGCGTTTTTGGATCTTTACACAATTTATAAGGAAAAAGGCCAAATAGACGGATTAAATATAGGGATTCTTGGAGATCTTAGATATGGACGTACAGTCCATTCATTAACCTATGCATTATCCCTTTATGACGACATAACACTCTACCTCATTTCACCTGAACAGTTAAAAATGCGTAGAGAAGTTCTTGAAGCTATCAGGGATAGAGTAAAGTTTAAAGAAACCTCAAAAATAGAGGAAGTTTTACCTAAGCTTGATGTTCTTTATGTAACAAGGATTCAGAAAGAACGTTTTCCAGATCCCGCAGAATATCAGAAAGTTAAAGGAACCTACAAAATTACTCTCTCAACTTTAGAGAAAGCTAAAGAAAACCTGATTCTTATGCATCCATTACCAAGAGTTGATGAAGTTGATGTTGAGGTTGATAAAACAAAGCATGCAGTCTACTTTAAACAGGTAAAATACGGATTAGTAACAAGAATGGCTTTACTGGGTTTAGTATTAGGTGCATTTTAAAGCAAAGAAAAGTTTAGGATTATGAATAAAGCTTAAAAACATTTTTGATTCACTGAGCTAGTTGTAAGCAACCTAAATAACCTAAAGGGATTCTTATTGGAAAGTATACCCAGCTTTGAGACTTTAGACAAAAGACTAGGCTATTTTTTTAGACGTGGAAGTAACCTTCTTGTTTTAGGCCCTCCTATGTCAGGAAAAAAGTTTTTCTCAAAAACTTTTGCTTATAGAGGACTTTTAGACGGTGAAGCCTGTATATTTACATGTACAAATGATACTGCTGAAAATGAAAGCAAACAGTTTAATGAGTTTGGATATGATGTTAAACAATTTGAAGCGGAAGGTTCTCTTGTTTATGTTGATTTTTACTCAAAAACCATAGGTTTAAAATGTGAAGAAAAAAAGCATGTTAAGTATGTTTCGAGTATGATGGATCTGACTGGATATAATGTTGCTGTTAGAGATTTAACTGTTGAATTTTGGAGGAAAAGAAAACCTATTAGGCTTGTTTTTGATTCTGTTACAGCACTACTTCTCTATAATGAGATTAGAACAGTTATACGTTTTCTCCATATTCTTTTTGGTAGGCTTAAAAACTTAAAGGCAATAAGTCTTTTTTTGGTTGAGGAAGGAATGCATAGTCATGAGGTTATAGTAACTCTTACAAGTATGGTTGACGGTGTTATAGAAACAAAAAATAAAAACGAAAAACACTATGTTAAGGTAAAATCTGAGACTTTAAGTTTAGAGTGGATTCCATTAACCTAAAATTTTTTTAATTTTTTCAACAGTTTTTTTCATTTCTAGAAGAATTAAACCTAGAGTTGCTTTTGAGTCAGACATAGCAACTAAAAGAGCTTTTTCTCCTGCACCCGTTGTAATTATTTTTGCTTGAGTTCCCTCAACAATAACTCTCTCAGTTATACCTTTTTTTAATTCAGAGAAGGCTGTTTCTGCAGCTCCTGTCATAGTTGCAGTCATAGCTGCAAACGTCTCAGCATCAACATCCTCAGGCATCATACTTGCTATAAGTAAGCCATCCCTGGAAACAATAGCTGACGCATAAACACCAGAACTACGGTTTAATCCGGATAAAACTTCTTGAAGAGCCTCTTTTAAAGGTATTTCACCCAACCTTTTACCACCACCTAACCTCAAACTTGCAAACCTTATCACCTTTACCTATACATTCAGTCTCCTCACCAACAACCTTCTTCTTAAGTAATCCTTCTAAAACACCTAAAACATATCCAAGAGCAATTATACATCTTGAAGTTTTAGCAGGACCTTTTCCAAGTTTTAAATAACCTTCACCCTCAAAAGATGTTTCTCTTACAAGACAAGCATAACCATCCTTAAATTCTATTGAGGCCATTTTACCCCAGCCAACATTACACCACATCCTGAAAAAGTCTACTGCTATTTTTATAATCTCTTCAACATCAAATTTTTTCTTATTAATAGCAATTTCTCTTAAAACTATGCCGTCTCTTAAACCAACTTCTTTAGCGTATCTTATAACAAGTGTTCGTGTAGCAGGACCAATTTGACTTTCAAAAGCAGCAAAAACACTTGGAAGAAAATAGTCATGAAGCGGAGCAACAGTTATACCGGCAAGACTAAGCTTAGAAATTTTTTCATCAAAAACTATTAAATTTAAGGCTGATCTTCCTTTTTCAATTTCATCTAAAACCCTTTTTAGGATACTACTCAACTTTCATCCCCCACCTAGTTACTAAAAATTTGTTTAAGAAGCATCTCAAGACCTTCAAAGACCCCGTTTTTTTCGGTAGCTATGGTGCCTATTATCGGCACATCCCGTGGAAGCCTCATTTTTTCACGGATTTCCTCAACACATAAAGCACCAGGTAAGTCTTGCTTATTAGCAAAAACAACTAAAGGCAATCCATAAACCCTAGCTTTTCTTAACATCTCTAAGGCTCTTGGAAAACTTTCAGGTTGTGTGCTATCAACAACCAAGATAACCCCTACAGACTCACCGCCAAGTAATTCAAGAACAGGATCAAATCTTTGCTGCCCTATTGTCCCAAAAAGGTCTGCTGAAAAACCTTTATACTCAAGATGACCAAAATCTAAGGCAATAGTTGTTGATTCTCTTTCAACACTTACAGCTCTAACTGACAGAGCATGAACAACTGTAGTTTTACCAGCATGATAGGGTCCTGTAACAAGAATTTTTGGCACATAAACCCTCAATCCTCCTGGTTTAACAAACTTAAACGGAATAGGTGGTCTTTCAACTTTTCTACCAGCAATTTTTCTTGCCGTATAAATTTCTGTTGCAACCACACCTCTCTCTAAGGCTCTTATATCTATTATGTTGTCACAAATTTCACTAAGTCTTTGTTTTAAAGCTAAGTCATAATCCCAATCTGTAAAAAGGTAAATTGGTGAAAAATCATAAACCAAACTCATTTTATTCCACAGGGATAGCTCATCTAATGTTTTCAACCCAAAATAGTCAATAAGTGTTGAAAGAGAATCAACAACCAAAAGTTTACCTGGTTTTTTAATTTCTTTAATAGCCTTAAGAACCAAACTACTGATTTCTTTTAGGTTTAACGGGTCTGAAACAAAATAGGTTTCACTACTCTGTATACCCATTGCTGAAGAATATGAATCTATAAGGATTAAGCTGTTGTTTTTAAGGTAAAAGTTAACATCCCAACCATACCGATTAAAATCTTCAACAACAATATCAACTCTCTTATTGTTTACAAGATAAACAACCAACCCGTCTTCTTTAAGCCACCTATAACAAATCTGATAAACTAAAATAGATCCATCAATAAGAGGATTACACCAAATAATTGTGCTTAAACCAGTCTTTAACCCATCCCTAAAAAACTCGTCTAAGACTGGAAAATTAACAAGCTCAACCAAATCTAAACACCCAAAAATTAAACAGAAATTATTATTCCCCTACCAGGTTGAATTATGAAAGGAAAAATTCCCATGTTATGGTTTACACCTCTCATCTTCCTAATGTAAAGTTCTCTTCTAAAGCCAGTCTCAACCATTTGAAGTTTAAGAACAACAATACCTGAAGCTAAAAACTCTTCAACTCCATAACGACTAAGCTTTTTTGTTCCTGTAGGAATCTCGGATGTACCAACCGTGGTTACTCCAAGCTCTTCTAATGCATGGAAAAGTTTACGAAGATAGTTTCTAACATACATTTGAGCATCAAGACTTGTTAAGGGTTCATCAGACCTAGCAACTAGGGGGGCTATGGGGTCTATAGCAAGCCGTTTAGCCTCAATCTCATTAATATATCCCCTTAAATTTTCAGCTATCTGAAAAGCATCAACTTTTTTAATATCTGAAAAGTATGGGGATAGTTCAACCATAAGCAGCCTATTCTCATCCATGAGTTTTTCAAGATTCCAGCCGAGGGTTAAGGCGTCTTCAACAATACGTTCAGGTTTTTCGTCTATGGTAACATAAACACCACTATCCCCATATTCAACACCAAAATAAAGGTATTGAAGAGCAAAAGTTGTTTTACCCGTACCAGTCTCACCAGCAACAAGATAGACTCTTCCCTTAGGAAAACCTCCCTCAATAAAACTGTCTAAACCCTCAATCCCAGTTTTAACCCTAAGATTTTCCAAGAAACTTCCCCTATTTACCAAAACTGAAAAAACTAAGAATATTTGAGTATTATTCTTTTTTTGGAAGACTATAGACAATATTGGAGAAATGGGTTATCTCAAGGGAAAACTAAAATTTTTAATATAACAACGCTTATCTTGGATAAAGGTAGAAATTAAGAAGGTAGCTATGATGATGTTTGAGGATTTAGATAACATAGACTTAAGCAAAAAAGGAAACTTTGAATTACTGCTTAAACTAGTTGACCTATTAAAGGACTTAGATAATCTGGAGGGTTCAATTGAGTTTATGTCTTTTGAAGCTCAACAAATTCTTGAAGAAGCTACCCGATATATTAATCGAGCAGCGTCATTAAGGTATATAGTTTAGATGTAACAGCAAAAACCTCTAAACTTAAGCTGTTTAAAGAGAAATTATACGATTTAGACTTACATTTTAGGTTGGCGGGCCCGAGGGGATTTGAACCCCTGACTTCCGGCTCCGCAGGCTTCCACTAGGCT
>CAZAHF010000075.1:0-5614 GCA_964484995.1 uncultured Candidatus Bathyarchaeia archaeon
ATGGCTTAGTCTCACCCCGATAGCGGTGGGGTCCGGCAGGATCAACCGGAGTTGGTTAAAATTTTTGGGGAGTACGGTTTAGCATCGGCTGAGTTTGGCGGTTACGGTAACCCGCATCAGACCTAAGTGTCTTTGGTTGCTTAGGTCCTCATATTGTGCCCGCAACCGGAGGTCGGAGGGTTTCATCCTCAGACAAAACGTCTTCATGGTCTACTCGACGCCGCCGCCGGAAGGTTGCGGGCGGACAAGTATTTATTAGCAATAGATGTTGAGGTTGATTGGATATATAAGGATTATGGCTTTTTGAGCATGATTTTTCCTCTATTGTTAATGAAGGTTTTTTCATGAAGCTTTAAATTTTCCAGAGGGTTAAAGATATTTCTCTATTATGGCTTCTATATGGTTTTTTGGTACAAGCCCAATTATTCTTTCAGTTTCAATACCGTTTTTGAAGAGGATGAGGGTTGGTATGGATGAAACCCTATAGATTGCAGCGGTTTTAGGGTTTTCATCAACATTAAGTTTTCCAAAAACGGCTTTTCCAGCGTATTCTGAGGCTAAGTTTTCTATTATTGGAGCAATCATTCTACATGGCATACACCATTCAGCCCAAAAATCAACTACAACAAGCGGGTGACTGTTAACAAATTTTTCAAAGTTTTCATCTGTAACAGTTACAGGATAATTTAAAGTTTTCTGCTCTCTTTTTTCACTCATTCTCCTCATAAGTTCTCTTAACTTTTTTTCTTTGATTTTTTCAAGCTCCTCGTCAGCTTCTATGTTTACTCACCCCAGAATAGCTTTTAGAGATTTGGTTTAATTTAAGCTTTAAGAGGATAACGTAACTGTTATCTTTATCTTCAAACAAGTTTAAGGTTTAGAAACATATGGTGGATGTTTGGAGGTTTAAATTTTGGGTTATCCAACAGTAAAAGACGTTATGACAAAAAATGTTGTAACTGTTAACTTTGAAGAGTCTATTGAAAACGTATGTAAAATAATGGGTGAAAAACATATTGGAAGCGTTGTTGTGGTAAAGGAGGGTAAGCCAGCTGGAATTTTTACTGAACGCGACTTACTTTCAAAGATTATCCTAAAAAATGTGGATTTTAAAAAGGCTAGGGTTGGAGAATATATGTCAAAACCTCTTGTAACAGTTAAACCTGAAACAAGTCTTCGTGAAGCAGCAAGAATTATGGCTCAACTTCATGTAAGAAGACTGCCTGTGGTTGATGAAAACGGAAAGCTTATAGGTATTTTTACATCAGCAGACCTTTCTGCAGCCTTAGCAAAATATACTTTAAGCTTTTAGGTTGGGTGAAGAAAAATTGGGTGAAAAAGAAGAAAAACTTGTTTGTGTTGATTGTGGGAGAGTTCTTAAACCAGAGGAAGAAAACTATACTTGGGGTAGATGTACCTACTGCCAAAAACCTGTCTGTTTTGAATGTAGCCATTATAGGGCAGTGTATAAACAAAGCTTTTATCTTGAAGACTATGTTGAAGCAATAAGGCTTTGTAAAAAATGTTATGGGAAATGAGGGTTAAACCCTTCAATAATTTTTTGTTAGATATAAATATTTTTAAGTCTGGTTTTCTGTTTAATAGATTGCATGTGAGGCTAGAGATTTGGCTACTGTTTATGATGTTCCACCAGATATGCTCATAAAAAGGTTAGCTAATTATCTAATGGAGAATGTTGATGAGGTTAAACCTCCACCATGGGCTGCATTTGTAAAGACTGGTGTTCATAAGCAGAGACCTCCAGATAGAGAGGATTGGTGGTATACCCGTTGTGCTTCACTTCTAAGAAAAATCTATATACGTGGACCTGTGGGTGTTTCAAGACTAAGATTAGAGTATGGTGGAAGAAAAACAGGTAAAAAAAGACCTGAACATTTTAGACGTGGTGGTGGAGCGGTTATAAGAAAGGCTCTCCAACAACTTGAAAAGGCTGGACTTATTAAAACAATACCAAGGAAAGGCCGTGTAGTAACAGATGAGGGTAGAAGTCTTCTAGATAAACTTGCATATGAAATTAAAACTGAAACTTTAAAGGAGGGTTAAGGTTGGCTGAGGAAGATGTTGAGCTTCAAAGGATAAAACAGCAAAAAATGCTTGAGTTACAGCGTAGACTGGCTGAAGAGGAGGCTAAAGCTAGAGTTGAAGCAGAAAAACAGGCGGCTTTAAGAGTTATTCTTACACCTGAAGCTAGACAAAGACTTGCAAACATTAGGATGGTTAGACCTGAGTTTGCTGAGCAGCTTGAAATTCAGCTAATTCAGCTTGCTCAGACTGGTAGAGTTAGACTACCTATAACAGATGAAGAGTTAAAGGAGATTCTTAGTAGAATATCTTCAAGAAGAAGAGAAATCACTATTAGGAGAGTTTAGTTTTGGCTAGGGTAAAAGTTTTATCTAAAAAGCTTAAACTTGCAAAAGCATATAAGCAGGCTAGACCTGTTCCAGCATGGGTTATGGGTAAAACTCGTGGTAAGGTTAGAAGAACACCTAAACAAAGACATTGGCGTAGAACAAAAATAAAGGTTTAGGTGTAAGGGATGGCTGAAAAAAAGGATGAAGATATTGTTGAAGAAAGATTTTACACGATTCCACTTAAAAAGGCATGGCTTTCCTCAAGATTTGAAAGAACAGCTAAAGCTGTTAGAGTTTTAAAAAGTTTTCTTAGGAGGCATCTTAAAACTGAAGATTTTAAGGTTAGTAACGAGTTAAACGAGCTTTTATGGAGTCGAGGAATAAAAAATCCTCCACGAAAAGTTAGAGTTAAAGTTGTGAAAGATAAGGAAGGAGTTTTTACTGTTTACCCTCTGGAAGAAAAAGTTTAGTTTTGTTTTGTTAAATTTTTACTCTACTTTTATCGGTTCGCCTTTTGGTTTTTCTTTAACCTTGGTTAAGGTTACCTCAAGCACACCATTCCGATAAACACTTTTAGCTGTTTTAGGATCTATTTCTGCTGGAAGCTCAAGTTCTTTGTAGTACTTCCTCTGTGGTGTGTTTACTGAGATTGTTAGTGTTTTTGGTGTTGCGTGTAGTTTTATGTCTTGTTTTTCAACTCCAGGAAGCTCAGCAACAACCTTAATACTACCATCCTCACTAAAAACATCAACCAAAGGCTCACGTTCTGTTTTAATGTCTAAGCTTGGTCTAAATCCTTTAAGTGAAGGTTTTACATTTCCAAACTCTCGAATTACAGGTTTACCATCAGGACCTATAGTTACTGAGTACCCATAAACCACTGGTCCAAACTCTCGAACTATTCTTCCATCAGGAAGTCTTCTTTCTCTAAACAAGTCTTTTGGAAGACCTTTCTCATACTCTTTAAACATTTCCTCAAACATTCTTTCCATTTCCCGCATCATCTCATCAAACTCTTCAAAAAACCCGAAGAAGGGGAAACGGCTTCGACGTCTTCTCCACCATTCATCCCAAGCCAAACCCTATTCACCTCTTAAACATTAGTAATACCAATATGCATCATAGGTTTTGAAGCCCATAAACCTTTAGGTCTAGAGATGTTAATGCAGACATGTTAAGACTGGACATCCACCAGCATATTCAGAGTCAACTGTTACAGGTTCCTCCTCAAGAAGAGCCATTTCAGGTGGTGTTATAGTTAAAACCTGCTCTTTTTTGCTTCCATACCGGTAAACTGTTATTCCTTTACATTTTAGCTTCCAAGCTAAAATGAAAACTTTTCTAACATCTTCAGGTGTTGCTTCTGCTGGAAGATTTACTGTTTTTGCAACAGCGTTATCTGTGTGTTTTTGGAAGGCTGCCTGCATCCTAACATGCCACTCAGGAGAAATATCCAAAGCAGTAACAAAAACCCTTTTTACATCCTCAGGAATTCCTGATATATTTTTTATTGAGCCTTTTTTTGCAATCTCTAACATTAACTCCTTACTATAGAATCCTCTTTTCTTAGCTACTTCTTCAAACAGATGGTTTGTTTCAAGAAGTTTTGCTCCACCTAAAACATTTCTTACATAGGAAATTGCAAAAAGAGGTTCTATCCCGCTTGTAACATCAGCTATAATGCTTATGGTTCCTGTTGGTGCTATAGTTGTTACTGTTGCATTTCTTAAAGCCTTAAACCCCCTTTTAGTCCAAACGCTTTTCTCAAAGTTTGGGAAAGAACCACGTTCTAAGCCAAGCTCAACAGACTTTTTACGTGCCTCCTCAGTTATAAAACCCATAACTTTTTCAGCCATTTTTAGGGCTTCTTCTGAGTCATAGGGAATGTTTAACCTTATCAGGGCTTCAGCCCAACCCATAACACCTAAACCAATCTTACGGTTTCCCTTAGTCATATACTCAATCTCTGGAAGCGGAAACCTGTTTGCATCAATAACGTTATCTAGAAAGTGAACAGCATTTCTAACAAGACCTCTAAGTTTTTCCCAGTTAATTTCATCATTTTCAATAACTTTTGTTAGGTTTATTGAGCCTAGGTTGCATGATTCATAGGGTAGGAGAGGTTGTTCACCACAAGGATTAGTACTTTCAATCATACCAATTTCCGGTGTTGGATTATGACGGTTAATTTCATCTATAAATATTAAGCCTGGATCTCCTGTTCTCCAAGCCATGTTAACTATAAGGTCAAAAACAAGTTTTGCAGATAAACTTCTAACTTTTTCACCTGTTCTTGGATTAATAAGGTCATATTCATCGTTTTTTTCAACAGCCTCCATAAACTTGTCATCAACAGCAACAGAAATGTTAAAGTTTGTTAGACTTCCCTCCTTAGCTTTAGCTGTTATAAACTCTAGGATGTCCGGATGGTAGACACTTAAAACACCCATGTTAGCTCCACGTCTCCGTCCACCCTGCTTAATAACGCTTGTTGCAACATCAAAAATCTGCATAAATGAGACTGGACCGGAAGCTATTCCTTTGGTTGATTTTACAACATCTCCTTTTGGTCTAAGCCTAGAAAAAGAAAAACCAGTACCACCACCAGACTTATGAATCAAAGCCATATACTTAACAGCATTAAAAATTCCTTCGATAGAGTCCTCAACAGGCAGAACAAAACATGCTGAAAGCTGTCCAAGCTCTGTTCCAGCATTCATAAGGGTTGGAGAGTTTGGAAGAAACTCTAAGTTAACCATCATCCGATAAAATTCTTCTTCAACCTTCTCAACATCAGCATTCTTATCATAAAATCTATCTACAGCAGCTATTGCTTTAGCAACTCTTCTAAACATTTGACGTGGAGTTTCAACAATGTTCCCATATTCGTCTCTAAGCAGATAACGGCTTCTTAAAACCTTAATTGCGTTTATGCTTAGTTTTAGGTCGTCAGCAACACCAATAAGCTTTTTTGTTTCTCTAACCTCCGTTCTCTTCTGCCTATAAAGAATATATGATTTTGCAACATCCACAAGACCACTTTGCATAAGAACGGTTTCAACTATATCTTGAACATCTTCAACATTAGGAATTTCTTCTTCACCAAACTTTTCTTCAACAATTCTAACAACCCTATCTGAAAGCTTTTTTGCTAATTCAAAATTTTCTTTACCAACAGACTTCATAGCTTTAAAAATAGCTTGAGTAATCTTTTCAGGATTAAAATTATCAAGTCTACCATC
>CAZAHF010000076.1:0-5607 GCA_964484995.1 uncultured Candidatus Bathyarchaeia archaeon
AAACAGAAAACTTCAACGTTCTTTGGGATGATGACCAGACAAGCTTTTGGAGTGTAGACGCTGGTGGTCCAGGGGAAATAGGAATACCAACTATAAGTGATGTTGGGAGTCCACTTAAACGTGGAAATAATGCTTTGAAAATAGAAGTGGGTAGCGGAAGTTATGATATGTGGTATCTATATCATGCTTATTCTCCAGCAGTAGATTGGAGTGGTTATGACTTTATTGCATTTTGGTGGTATGGAGGTAATACTGGAAAACAATGGGCAGTTGAAATTAGAACTCCAGATGTCAATAATAGAGCTCGTTGGATTATTACTGACGATTGGAGAGGTTGGAGAAGAATTGTTTTACCATTAAGAAATCCAGATGAAACTGTTGGAACTTATGACCTTACAAATGTTGCTTATATTTACATAAGAGGTTGGACATTAAACTTAGCAGGAACATGGTATCTTGACCGTGGCGGTGTAGATGTAGGAAACTGGGTAAAAGTTGAAACACAAATACCCGACAGTCTAGTTGAAAGATATTTTGAGGATGGAGGATGGATTGAAAGAGTTGACTTCTATTTTTGGGATACTTCTACTAATGATTGGACTCTTGTTGCAAACCCTTATTGGGATGGAAAATTAGAGGAATATCTATACCAAGATAGAGTTAAATTTTTAGATGGTGGTAATGCTTTAAACTATTATCAAGGTTCTGGCGGTACACAATCTATTCTTAAAGGAAGCAGAATATTCAAAATGGGTAAAAGAGGAGAAACAAAAAACTCTGTAAACACCAAATGGCAAGATTTAACAATAACCTATAGTCAAACTTATGGTTGTCAATACCGTAAAGGTTTCACCTTGAAAATGCCTCCATGGACAGGCTCAGATGACCTTTCAGGTAAATTCGCAATAAACAAAGCAAAAATAAAAACCGAAATCTACTATAACAAAGAAAAAACAACCTACATGGATGGCTCCCTACAAACCTAAAACCCTTAAAGCATCCTCAAAAATTTTTTCATGGTCAAACGCAAGTCTTTCTGGTTTTTGCTGGAACACCTTAACCTCTTTTGCATCTGTTGCTGCTTTAAGTTTTCCACCAACAGGTTCTGCAAGATAAGCTATAGAAACATAGTGTCCTCTAGGGTCTCTTCTGGGATCAGAGTAGACACCAATAAGCTTAACAAGCCTAACATCTAAACCTGTCTCCTCTTTAGCCTCCCTTCTTGCAGCCTCCTCAACTGTTTCTCCGTATTCAACTATCCCCCCAGGTAAAGCCCAAAACCCCTTATAGGGTTCATTAGCTCTTTTAACAAAAACAAAACCTTCATCCATTCTTATTACAACATCAACAGTTAGAACAGGTCTTTTCAAGGTTAACTCCCTACTAGAGAAGGTTAAAGAATGTTTTTTTGATAAACTCAAAGTTTTCTTTAACATTTTCCTTTCCAGTTATAGGATTCATATGGCCTGGAAGCAGATACTCTATATCAAGCTTTGAAACCAGTTCTATGGAGTTTTTTAGTTGAGCAGGGTTTCCACCAGGAAAATCTGTTCTTCCAACACTTCCCTCAAAAACAAGATCCCCACAAATCAAAACCTTAAATTCTTCACTATATAGACAGATGCTTCCTGGCGAATGTCCTGGTGTATGAATAATTTTCCACATGGTTTTTCCGGTGTTTAACTCTTCTTCAACATAAAAGTCTACTTTAAAGTTTAAGGGGTCTAAACCAAAATATCTAGCCATTTCTTGGCTTATCATCATATGTTTAGCTTCATCAGGATGCATAGCTATTTTTGCTTTTGAAATTTCTTTTAGTTTTTTGTTTAAGCTACAGTGGTCTGGGTGGCTATGAGTGTTAACTATAAGGTTTATGTCTTTAATGTTAAAACCATCTTTATCCAAGTTTTTTAGAAGCTTGTTTAGGTTTGTTCCAGGATCAACTAATGTAACCATTTCATCTACTATAAGGTAGGTGTTACAGTCAAAACCTACCTCAGGATACCAGTAAATATTTCCAACAACTCTCAAGTTAATCATCCATGAAAGTAAGAATTTTTATCTAGTTTAGGTTACATAAAAAATTTTCTTTTAACAGCCTCAACTAAACCAAAAGTTCCAGTCATCATAACATCTCCTGCTGGAGCTGCAAAACTAACCTTAATATCACCTATTTTTTCAAGAATTTTTCTATTAGGCCCTGTAACAACAACTCTAACTTTTTCAATCTTGGTTGGCTTAAACGCTTCCAAGTAGAAAACACCATGTCCACCATCATTTCTCACATCTTCATCTGTAATTTTTCCTGTAACAAAACCTTTTAGAAGCCATTCTGCTTTTTCTGGTTTAAGCATCCGTGTATGATGCTCAGCAATTCCACCTATAGTTTCCCTATCAAAAACTATTGCAGCCATTGTGTGAGCATTTCCCGCATTAACAGCTAAAACTTCACCTGTTCCTTCTTTTTCTACTAATGGGTCTTTTAAACATCCAAGAATCGCCGCGGGAGCTGTATCCATAACAAGAATTTTTGTGTTTGGTAGCTGTCTTTTTACAGCTTCAACAGCTGCTTTCATCCTAAGAAAATATGGCGGAACCTCATTTTCTTTAAAAGCTAAACTTTCAGGTTTAGGATTTTTACTTAAAAACTCTCTTATTTTTTGAAGCCTAAATCTACGGTTTTCCATACCTTTTGGTGCAACACCACTATCCTGAACAGCAACAGCAACAAAATCAACATCAAAAATTTTTTCATTAAACTTTAAAAGAAAATCTTCCAAAACCTTTAAGTCTACTTCTTTTAACTCTAAAACTTCACCATCAAATTTTTCCAGTTCATCCTCATTTTTAACAATTTTAATTCCAAGCTCTTCAACCTCTTCAAGATTGTTTCTTATCGTGTAAGCTGCTTTTTCGGTCATTACAACTTTAAAACCATTTTTTATATGGCTTAAAAACAGGTTTTTTAATGGACCACCACCTATAATTTCACCTTTAACCAAAAGATTCCTATGTTTTTTTGTGATTTCTTTGGCTTTCTCGATAAAAATTTTTGTTGGTGAAGGTAAAACAATTTTTACACAATTTTCCAGGTTTTTTGAGTCATCGTAAAGAAGAATGTCTTGGGTTCCAAGACCTATATCTATGGCTAGTATTTTCATTGTAAACCTACTCTCCTCCTAAACCCTACCAGTTAATGTTAATTTTCTAGGTATCCTGCATCTTTTAAAGCCATTCTTGTTGTGGTTACAAGCTGAAGTTTACCTATCTCTTCAGGCTTAAACCATCCTAAATCTAAAACCTCATGGTTTGGTTTTAGCTGAAATGTTTTACCTACACCCTCAAAACAAACTATTACATACTGTTTTTTTACTGTTTTATCCTCATTTTTTAAGATTAAATTATAGACACCAAGCAGCCTCTCAATCTCAAAGTCAACATTTGTTTCTTCTTTAACCTCCCGAACAGCTGCTGCTTCAACAGTCTCACCATATTCGACTATTCCTCCAGGTAAAGCCCATCTTCCAACACCAGGCTCATAACGTCTCCTAACCAACAAAATTTTTCCATCATGCTTTACAAGAGCTGAAGCAGCCAAAATAGGAGTTCTACGCATAAACAACACTTTTAGCCTATTCCGTGGATTGGGAAAATTTTCTTTTTTAGTTCTTCAACCACATTTTTTACTTTTTCAAATGTTTGAGGATCTTTTTTAGGCTCAACCCTGTCAAGTATTTTTTCATATTCTTCCCTGTTTTTTGGTTCTGCTTCCGAAACAGTAATAAACATTACAGCCCAACATCTTGAAACATTTTTTGGCTCATAGCCTCCACCACCAGTAATCAAATATTTTCCACCAGTCAACTCATGAGCTAAACCATGAAGAGTTTTAGCTATATCAATGTAGGCTTTGGTTGTTAAAGCTAAACCAACCAGAGGGTCCTCATAGTGGCTGTCAACACCAAACTGGTTTACAATTATTTCAGGTTTGTAAGCCTTAATAAGTGGAGGTACAATTTCATGGAAAGCATATAGGTAGGCTTCATCGTGAGTTCCTATTGGGAGAGGGATGTTAACCGAATAGCCTTCACCAGCTCCTCTTCCAATCTCGTTTACATTTCCAGTTCCAGGATAAAAAAACCAGCCATACCTATGAAAAGAAATTGTTAGGATAGGTTCCTCATAAAAAATTGCTTGAGTTCCATCTGCATGATGCCCATCAATATCAACCACAACTATCCTTTTTAACCCATACTTTTTTTGAAGATACCTAACAACAATAGCCACATCATTAAAAACACAGAACCCCCCAGCACTTCCCTCTTTTGCATGGTGAAAACCTCCACTAGGGTTAAACGCATGAGTAGCTTCTCCACGCATAACTAAGTCTGCAGCTGTTAAGGTTCCTCCAACCCTTATAGCTGTAGCCTCATAAATTCCCTTGGTTGCTGGTGTATCCCCATAGTCTAAATAGCCTCTTCCCTCCTCACTTTTTCTTTTAACAAATTCTACGTAGTCTTTTGTATGAACAAGCATAAGCTCCTCTTCTTTTGCTACCCTAGCCTCATAAACTTTTGCTTTATCATCAAAAATCTCAAGTTTCTTAAGCAGCTCAAAAGTTTCTTTTTCTCTTGTTGGCCTTAGTGGATGACTTGGGCCAAAATCATATTTTACATAATCCTTATGATAAACAAAGGCTGTAACTCCACCCAACAAAACCACCAGTCAACAAAAAAATAGATTTTTCATGGATTAATTGGTTTTGGTTAGTCTTCAAGCAGAATCTTAACCATTTTTGGGATTACATTTTTTGCAACATCAGCTCTTGAACCTCCACAAAGAACAACAACAAGTTTTCCTCCGCAAATTTTTTCAACTTCACCTTTAACAAGTCTTGTAAGTTTAAGGTAACATTCTTCAGTTAAGCCACGGGAACCATAATCATTTATATGTGTGTCATAGCCAAAATGCCAAAAAACCATTTTTGGCTTAAACTTCTCCACGTTTGAAATAAAGTTTTCCTCCACAAGCCTAACATAGTCTTTATCTGTAGTTGAATACGGAACAGCAACATCAATTTTTGTTCCACCGTTTGAAACTTCTCCATAGCCGCAAAAACAGATATGTTGAATTCTTAAATCGTTCTGGAAGATGTCTCTTGTTCCATCACCATGATGACTATCAGTATCCAAAATTGTAAACTTTTCTTTGGCAGCCCCAAACTTTTCTCGAAGATTTTCAATAGCTAAAGCAACATCATTAAAATAACAGAAACCCCAAAACCTGTCTTTTCCAGCATGATGTCCAGCGGTCCCTGTTAAAGCAAAACCATTATCCAACTCTCCAACCCAAACCTTCTCAGCTAAAACCACAACTCCAGCAGCAGAAAGTAAAGCAACCTCATAGTAGCCTGTACTCTTAACATCTTCAATCATCCTGCCACTATGAACTTTTTTAAGTAAAGCTTCCGATATTGGTGTAGGTTTTATAAGAAAAACCTTTTCAAGTAAACCTTCAGCCTTTAAACCTTCCATAGCAGGCTCAATACGTTCCTTTAAAACAGGGTAACCAGCTCTACCAAAAACTTCATGATAAACAAAACCTGTA
>CAZAHF010000077.1:0-5492 GCA_964484995.1 uncultured Candidatus Bathyarchaeia archaeon
TACCCTCAGGAACAACTATGTCTTCAGGTGCAATATCACCAGCGCTTGCTGGAAGATTTATCTTGTTTTTCTCAAAAAGAATCGAAAGCTTAAAGGGGTCTAGGTTTGTAAATATTAGAAGGTTTGGTCCTTCAAGATATTTTTCAAGTTCAACTATCCTAGGTTTTTTTTCTGAAACTTTTTGTAAAGCACGCTTAATTAAAGTGTTTTTGGAGCATCTAAATTTAACTTCATCTCTAAATCTTCTTCTAAGCTCCTGAATTTGAGCTGTTTTGACTTTATGAAGACTACTAATCGCAATAACTTTATAATTTTCAAAGAGTTTTGCGAGTTCTTCAACTTCCTGCTTCTTCCATTCTTTAACCTTCTTTTTCTCTAAAACGGTTAAACTCATCTTCTTTTACCAACCTCAATTTTAACAGGTTTACCCATTGTTGTCTTAACAAAAACACCAGCAATATTTCTAAACCCACGTTCAAGTTTTTCTTCAAGTCTTTTTAAAACAGTCTGAATGTTCTCAGCAATCTTACTACTATCCATTGTTTCAGTTCCAATCCTACATTGGAGTGTAGGTTGATCTTTAAGTCTTAACCTAACAAGTTTTTTTTGCCTCTCTAAGATTTCGGCTATAGGTGCGTTTGACGGAACTGGAGTAGGCATTTTTCCTCTAGGCCCAAGAAAAGGACCTAAGGCTCTACCAACCAGAGGCATTAAAGGAGCTTCAGCTACAAAAAAGTCATATTCTTTAGCAAGTTTTCTTGCTGCTTTTCTGTCTTTTGCTAGAGCCTCTAAATCCTCTCTTTGAATAACCCTATCTGCTCCAGCTTTTTTTGCTTCTAATGCAAGTTGACCTGAAGCAATAACACAAACTTTAACTTCTTTGTCTAATGGGTTTGGTAGTTCAACAAGCTCTGTTATCCTATTTTCTGGTTTTTTTAGGTCTATATCTTGAATGTTAACTATAAGGTCAACTGACTGAACAAAATTTCTTTTCTTACTGTTTTTTGCTTTTTCAACCGCCTCAACGATTTTCTGGGTTTCTAGAGACAACTACAACCCCAACCAGCTGAAGAACGTTAAATGGTAATAAACGTTAAAATATAAGGTTTTAGGTTATGTAAGGGGATTAAAGATTTAAAAATCTTGTTTTGTTGTGTATGACAGTGCACTGCAGTGCATTACACTTTAAATGTGTGGAGAATAGTTGTTTGTCAGCTTTTACTTAGGAATTCGTGGATTGCTTGTGCTGCTTTTTTACCTGCACCCATTGCTGCTATTACTGTAGCATCTCCAGTTGTTATATCTCCACCAGCAAAAATTTTTTCTATGCTTGTTCTTTGTTTTTCATCGACTATGATTTCGCCTTTTCTTCCGGTTTTTAGGTTTGGAGTTGTTTTTGGGATAAGTGGGTTTGGGCTTTGACCAATAGCAATAATAACGGTGTCAACATCCATTAAAAATTCTGAGCCGGAGATTGGGACAGGTCTTCTTCTTCCACTTTCATCAGGCTCGGAAAGCTTCATTTTGATACATTCCATCTGTTTAACCCAGCCTTTCTCATCACCAATAAACCTTATGGGTTGTGTTAGAAGCTTAAAAATCACACCCTCTTCTTTTGCTCTTTCAATTTCCTCGATTCTAGCAGGCATTTCTTCTTCAGACCTTCTATAAACAATATATGATTCTTCAGCTCCAAGTCTTAATGCTGTTCTTGCACAGTCCATAGCAACATTTCCGCCACCTATGGTTGCTACACGTTTACCTATCCTTATTGGTGTATCATATTCTGGGAAAAGATAAGCCTTCATAAGGTTAACTCTTGTTAAAAACTCGTTTGCAGAATAGATTCCGTTAAGGTTTTCCCCTGGAATTCTAAGCCAGTTTGGTAAACCTGCACCAGTTCCAACAAAAATAGCATCATACTCTTTAAGAAGCTCCTCAATTGTGACTGTTTTACCGACAACAACATCACAAACAATGTTTACACCAAGCTTTTTAACATATTCAACCTCAGCTTCAACTATTCTTTTTGGAAGCCTAAACTCTGGAATACCATAAATAAGAACACCGCCTGGCTTATGTAAAGCCTCAAAAACAGTAACCTCATAGCCAAGTTTAGCTAGGTCTGCTGCTGCTGTTAAACCAGCAGGTCCTGAGCCTATTACAGCTACCTTTTTACCGTTTGGTGGAGCTTTTTCAGGAACCTTAACACCTTGAGAAAGCTCCCAATCTGCAGCAAATCTTTCAAGTCTACCTATGGCTACAGGTTCAAATTTTTTACCTAGGGTGCAATACATTTCACATTGACGTTCATAAGGGCAAACCCTACCACAAATTGCTGGAAGATTATTCTTCTCCTTAATTATTCTTATTGCACCCTCAAAATCTCCCTCTCTAATACGTTTAATAAATGCTGGAATGTTTATTCCTACAGGACAACCGTCAACACATATTTTTTGTCCTTCTTTAGGTTTACATTGAAGACATCTTTTAGCTTCCTCCATAGCCATTTCAGCTGTATAACCTAAAGCAACCTCATCAAAGTTTTTTATTCTTTCTTTTGGTGGCTGTTCAGGCATAGGAACCTTTTTTTCTCGGATTTTTTGAGGTTTAGCCATGACTCATAAACCTCTCTAAGGCTAACTTTTCCTCCTCCAAATATCTTTGATTTCTAGCTATAAGATTATCAAAATCTACAAGATGACCGTCAAACTCAGGACCATCTACACACACAAACTTTGTTTCTCCACCAACAGTAACTCTACATGAACCACACATACCAGTTCCATCAACCATTATCGGGTTTAAGCTTACAATAGTTTTTACTCCATAAGGTTTTGTTAGGTTTGAGATAACCTTCATCATTATTACTGGACCAACAGCAACAACCAAATCAATATGTTTTCCTTCTTCTAAAAGCTTCTTTAAAATATCACTTACAAAACCATGATGACCTTTTGAACCATCATCAGTAGCCACATAAAACTCATCACTAAGCTTTGCTAGCTCATCCTCAAAAATTAAAAGTTCTTTTGTTCTTGCCCCAATAATGGTGATAATCTTGTTTCCAGCCTCCCTAAAAGCCCTAACCTCCGGGTAGAGTAAGGCTATCCCTACACCTCCACCAACAAAAGCTACAGTACCATAATGTTTTATTTCAGCAGGTCTACCTAAAGGCCCAACAAAGTTTAGAATATAGTCTCCCTCTTTCATTAAGGCTAATTGTTTGGTTGTTTTTCCAGCTTCTAAAACAACAACAGTTACTGTTCCTTCTTCCTTAGACCAGTCTGTTATGGTTAAGGGTATTCTTTCACCTTTCTCATGTAACCTTAAAATTACAAATTGACCTGGCATAGCTTTAGCAGCAACTCTTGGCGCATAAATCTTAAACATTTTAATGTTTGGTGCTAAATCCTTCTTTGAAACAATTTTATACATGGGCATTATTCACCTACTGTTAAGCCTCAAAACTACTCCACTGTTGGACTATTTTTAAGCTAGATACTTAAGTAAAAAAGTTTTTGATGAAAAAAAGGGTGTGGTTTTGGGTTTATTCTTTAGTCGTAGCGTATCCGTATACTTGGCAGAGTTTTTTCTCCTAATAGTTTTTGAGCTGCTGTGAAGGCATAGTTATAGTCAAATATACCTTTACCTGCTGTTCTAGCAGTAACCAAAATCTCCCGTTCTACACGGTTTTTCAGCTGCCCTACAGCCAAAGCACCGATTCCATAGATGGATGGCGCAATCTCTTTTAGGTTATATTTAGGCTTTAAGCCTTCAACTCCAGGCGGAGGAACAGCGTTTACATCAGCAACAACCTTCACACCCTTAAGTTTTTCAACAACAGACTTAGGCATCAACATTACACCAGCAGCTCCTGTCGCCAAAATTATGTGAGCATCTTTTACAATCTCATAAACCTCTTCAGGAGCAGAGGCTTTAACACCCTTAATTTCAGCTTTAGCCTCCTCCGAACACTCTTTAGCAACCTTTGCAGCTTTTTCAAGAGACCTTGAAGTCAAATAGACTTCACATCCAAGTTTAGCATAAAGGATTGATGCAGCTCTTCCTACAGGTCCTGTACCAGCTAAAACCACAACCTTCCTATGTTTGGTCTCCTTAGACCCTACCTTTTTCCAGCCATCCTCTGTTAATGCAACCATAGCTGCAGCTGTTGTGTAAGCTCCACGAGGGTCAACAATTACAGGTGATTCAAACGGTGGAAACATTGTCTTCTTAACTGTCTCTAAGATAGCTTTAACCTTTTCAAAGTCACTTCCACCCAAGAAGTAACATGTGTATTTTATGTTTTTCTCTCCTCTTGAAAACATAGCGTCTTGAACGATTCTTCTAGCCATATCAGCATCCACATTAGAGTATGGAATTATTACATCAAAACCTGCATCATAGGATTGGCATATGTCAAATGGGCTTGCAAGCTCATCTGTATCTAGGAAAACCAAGATTCTTGGTACCTTTGTTACTATGACATCCTTTCTAACAGTTGGTTTTACCTCTATTTCAAGATTGCTTGGAATTTTTTCACTAGTCTCCTTAGGAAGCTGAATCTTTTTCTCAACTTTCACAGGTACAACGTTCCAAGCGTTTAATGTTTTTAACAGGGAAACTATACCCTCAACATGGCTTGGGCTACTCACATGAATACATGTAATATCCTCTTTAGCTATACTGTTGACATGGTCTAAGATTCCCTTAACAATCCACTTTTCTCTAACATCAAAAGATATTTCTCTTTCTCTTTCCTCAATTTCTTGTTCAAGATACTGGGCATAAGCTACAAGATACTCGATTTTTCTCTGAGTTTCAATGTCGTCCTCCTTCTTTTGGGAGTTTAGTTTTGAGATTTGCTCAAGAATACTGTTTTTAAATGTTTCTCTTTCATACAGGGTTGAGGCAAGATAGCCTTTTGCATTCTCATCCATATCCACAGGGTAGAAGGGAACCTTGTATTCCTCGAAAACTTTGGCTATAGGGTTGGCTTTATAAAAATCCTCTGTAGACCGTGCACCCAACTCTTCAGTGGCAAAGTCTGGCTTGTATTCTGAAATCATCTTTTTTAAGAATTCGCAGAAAGCTATAGATGGTCTTTTGGTAATGCTGGATAGAGGCTTTAACTCTTTAACTCCACGTTCAAGTATCCACCATGGTTCATCGTATTCTTTTTCCACAACAATTACATTTAGTTTTTTGCCGGTTAAAGGTTCTAACTTAAACTCTTCTCCCAAAATTTTTCGCCCCCATTATTTGTGTAATAATGCTTTGAGCTTCACTTCCATTTGTCCTAAAGTTTCCACACCAGTTTTGATTTTGAGGTTTTTTCTCTAACTTTATTGGATGAACTTTAACCCCATACTTACCAAAAAGTTCAATTATACCCTTAAAATGGTAGAAACTACAGACGAATAGACATTTAACCTCTTTTTTATCGATTTTTCTTGCATAATCTATTATTTTCTTAACCATCCAAGCTT
>CAZAHF010000078.1:0-5439 GCA_964484995.1 uncultured Candidatus Bathyarchaeia archaeon
ATGTCTTGGAGTTAGACCGTGGTTAACAATAGGTTTAATGGTTTCTCCATTCCTCATCATTTTTTACTTAAAAGAGAAAGGTGTAAAATATTTAAGGAATGAAGAAAAAGTTCTACTTATTTTCTTTGTAACCGCGCTACTCTGCTTTTTCTTAATTTCAACATTTGAACGTTATCTTCTTCCCTTTATTGGAATATATGCAGCTATGTACATATGGATTAGGAAGAAAGCTAAAGAGCTGAATATGCATAAGATAGCATCCTTTCTTATGTTAGTACTTATATTTTCGTATTCTCTTACTTTGGGAGCTAGCTTAGGTGGTTATAGAGCATTAAATTCTGAAGGAGGATCAAAAGATACTCTTGATTATGTTGCATATTACTATGAAGATGATGCTAAATGTTGGCGTTGGATAAATGAACATACCAACCCAAATGATAAGATTGCCTCCTTTGAGATAAGATACTACTACATAAACAGAGATGTTTTTCCTCTTGATGGTAAAGAAGCAGCAATCCTATATCATTCTAATCTAACAATAGACGAAGCATTAAAGTATCTTAAAAGTCGTGGTGTGAAGTACATTTATTCTCCCAGCTGGGTTTCGATGAGCGGAATTTTACCAGCATATAAAGAGCTAATAATCACCCCTTACCTAGGAAATCCTAGGTACCTACCAACAGTCTATGTTCATGGTTCCTCCGCAATCTACCATCTAGGACCACTAGATCTTGACAGTTTGGTAGCAGAATATCTGTCCAACAAAACTATACCCCCACTACTAGGGTTGGATATTGACCTAAACCTCACACTTAAGAATGGCATGGCCATATACAAACTTGAGGTACCTGGTGATTATCATCAAAAAGCAAATCTGACAGTTGAAATACTATCAGAGTCTTCCAATGCAACAATTGAGATATGGACTGGTAAACCCAAACATATAAAATTAGATGAATCTCCAACGGCGAATCTTTACTTAAGACGTATTACTGGAGATACAAAATTGAATTGGCTTCTCCAAGGAGGATCTCACCTTCTAGTCATAAAGGAGGAAAATAATCAGCAGAAACACTTACACGTAAAATTGAAGATATCCCCAAGAGATTCCGCAAACATACCTGCTATGATTTAATTCGACTAACAGATAAAAACGTATACTCCGCCTAATTTCAAAAGGCCACTATAAATTTTCATCTTCCCTTCAATGATTTAAAAGGAGCGTTAACAATGAATCCTTCTAATCCTAGAATTTCAGATTAGTTTCACAGAAACTATAAGGAAGAAATTGTTTTGACTAGTAACATAACTTTAAATATATGCATATGCATATACACCTATAATGACAAAAATTATTTCCTTATCAGAAGAAGCTTATCAAACCCTTAAAAAGCTGAAAAGAAGCGGAGAATCCTTTTCTGATGTAATTATAAGAATTGTAAAAGGTATGGAATCTAAACCTCTCACCGATTTTGCTGGTAAATGGAAGGGTAATGATATAGATAGAGTTTTTAAAAATATTCTCTCTGAGAGAAAAATTACAAAAACAAGGGAGCTTCAGATTTAATTTGGTGTGTCTTGATACCGACATACTTGTGGGGCTACTTAAAGGTGATAAGAAAGCTACCACCATAATAGGTAAACTTCAAAGTACCGGTGAACCCTTAAAAACAACAATAATCACAGCGTACGAACTACTAAAAGGTGCTATGATATCCACCAAACCTCAAGAAAATCTAATAACTGTTAGAGATTTACTTTCCAACTTATCTATACTAACCTTAAGCTACGGATCTTGTGAAGAAGCATCAAGAATCTACAGTAAACTAAAAACTAAAGGACAAACCATAGGAGAATTTGATATCTTAATAGCTGCCATAGTAATATACAACAATGAAATTCTAATCTCAAGAGACAAACACTTTCAACATATAAAGAACCTTAAACTCCAAATATGGTAGTTTTGCGTGATTCTTAGTTCTTTAATTACCAATGAACATCCACTAAAACTATTTTTAACCATCATAAAAGTTAACAACCTTTAAGTTTTTCTATCCTAAACCGTTACAATAAGCATTAAAGTTTAAAGGTATCCAAGACTTCTCAATCTCTTCTTAATTTCCTCTTCTTCTTCTGGTGTGTAAACCTCTTTTTCTTCCTCCTCTTCTTTAACAATCTCGCTTAAAACAAACTCAACATATTCTTCTACACTTTTGAATTCTCCTTGACTTTGTTCAACTCGCTCTTTAACTTTTTCATAAAGGTTTTTTGAGATGTAAACAGGAATTTTTTCACTCACCACAAAATATTCCTCCTACTATAATTTAGGTTTAGCTTTACCTTCTAATATATCCTAACTCTACCAGTTTTTCAACTATTTTTTTAGAGCATTCTTCAGGGCTTTCTTTTTCACTGTTTACTGTAACCTCTGGATTTAAAGGTTCCTCGTATGGGTCTTGAACTCCTGTCATATCTTGGATTTGGCCTTTTAAGGCTTTACTGTAAAGCCCCTTAGAATCTCTCTTCATACAAGTTTCAAGAGAACATTTTACATAGACCTCCACAAAGTCTCCTATAAGTTGACGTGCAAAATCTCTTGTTGAACGGTAGGGGGAAACAAAAGAAGCTATAACCGCAACACCATTTCTGGCTAGTAGATGGCTAACATAAGCCACACGTTTAAGATGTCTTTCCCTATCTTCTCGACTAAACCCTGCTTCCGGACTTAACCATCTACGAACTTCATCACCATCAAGAAGTTCGACTTTAAATCCATGTCTTTTAAGCTCAGTTTCAAGCTTTTTCGCTATTGTTGTTTTTCCTGAGGATGGTAAACCTGTTAACCAAACAACAAACCCTTTATCCATTAAACAATATCCTCCAAAACCTTACCAACCATGTCTTTTGGAGGATGTAAACCTAAAATTTTGAGAGTTGTTGGAGCAAAATCATAGATACTTATATCTTTTTGTTTATGGGAAATTCTTCCTTCAGGATCATAAATTATGTATACCCCACTCTGAGAGTGTACGGCATCATCCGGCCCGATATCGTTTTCAGGCAGATATAGGGTGTTATGGCCAACCGTTCCTGCAGATCTCCAGTATAGATTGTCAAAGTAAACCATTAGGTCTGGTGGTTCTCCTTTAATCTGCCTATAAAGTTGTTCTGGTTTAAAAACAAGAGTATCCATTCTCCGACCAGACGGGTCTCTAATCTCTTTAAGTTCTTCTGCTAGTTCTTCTCTAAAAGACTCATAATTTTCTTTTTCTATTAGACCTTGAGGCTCTCTTCCTTTTACATTAAGGAATATTCTTGCATAGTATCCTCCCCAACCCCAAGCTTTAGTCTTACTCCAATCAATGTCTAGTTTTTCAAAATCTGTAACTTCCTTAGGCTTTTCCTTAACAGCTAAATATCCTTTCTCAATAAGCCAATCATTAATTGAGAAGGCCCCCCTCATTCCTTTAGCACCATGGTCAGAAACAACAATAACAACAGCGTCTTTTCCTACCTTTTTTAGGAGTTCACCGATTTTAGTGTCAATATGCTTGTAGTAGTCTTCAATTACATTTTCAAACTCGTTTCCAGGCTGATATAGATGGTGATTTTTATCAAAAAACTTCCAAAATGCATGATGAACCCTATCAACACAAATCTCAACAAACATAAAAAAATCCCATGGTTTACCCTCAACTAAATAGTTTAAAACTTTAAAATGCTGGTCTGTCGCCTCATAAAGTTCTTTTAAAAGTTTATGTCTGTTTTCAACTCTAAACTCAACATCAAAAACATACTCACCTACAAGTTTTTCAATTTCATGTTTAAGCTCTGTTGGGTAGGTGTAGTCTCTTTTTATGCTTGGTGTGATAAAACAGGAAACTAAATAGCCGTTTAAAGGTTTTGGTGGGTAGCCTGGTGGAACACCCACAATACATGATTTTTTGTTTTTAGTTGAGAGAATATCCCATATTGTTGGTTCTTTTACATGTAAAGAGTTTACGATATAGGTTTCGGTGTAGGAGCCTATTCTTCTATGTCTAAACCCATACATTCCAAGGGTTCCAGGGTCTTTTCCTGTAACCATAACCATCCATGCGGGAATTGTTATTGGTGGATGGCAGCTTTCCATACTACCATAAACTCCTTTATCGGTTAGGCTGGATAGGTTTGGTAGTTCATCTTTAAATTTTTCAAATATAAGTTCTGGTGGTGTTGAATCTAGACCTATCACAAAAACACGTGAAGCTTTCACCGGTTTTTCACTCCACAAATGGGTTTTTAAAGCTTAAAATAACTTCTGAGACTTCTGGACGCATAAATTCTGTTGGTGGTTTTTCGCCACGTAAAATTTTTTCTCTAAGTTTTGTGCCACTAAACCTAACCCTAACAGCTTCATCATGTGGACATGTTTTTTCGTTACTTATTCCTCCACAAAGCTTACAGTAGAAAAATTCTCTGAAGAATAGTGGTGTAATGCCCAAATCTGGAAACTCTTTAAAAATTTCTTGCGCCTCATAAGGCCCATAATAGTTTCCAACACCAGCATGATCACGACCAACAATAAAATGGGTGCAACCAAAATTTTTACGAACAATCGCATGAAAAATTGCTTCTCTAGGTCCAGCATAACGCATCTCATAACGTAAAATACTCATAACCACGGTATCCCGATTATAATAGTTTTTTATTAGCGTATCATATGCAGCAAGTATAACATCATCCCTAAAATCACCCTTCTTTTTTCGGCCGATAACTGGATTAATGAAGACACCATCAACAAATGCTAAAGCTGTTTTTTGAATATACTCATGACCTACGTGGGGTGCATTACGTGTTTGAAAACCTGCTATAGTTCTCCAACCCTTCTCCTTAAACAGTATTCTTGTTTCTGCTGGATGTAAAGTATACCGCTCATACGGGTTTGAAATTTTTCCAATAAGTGTAATTTTTCCTCCAATTAATAGGTTACCCATACCGTAGACTCTAGCAACACCTGGATGACTAGAATCCCTAGTCTTAAAAACTTTAAAAGCAAATTCTTCCTTCTCATATCCATAAATTTCTTCAACACGCATAATAGCTAAAGGTTCATCAGACCGATACTGGATTGTAATATCATCTCCTTCTTTAAACGATGGCTTACCCTTTACATCAAGAACTATTGGTAATGTCCATGGAAGATCATTTGGAAGCCTCATTTCACTTAAAACATTTTCAAACTCATTTTTTGTCATGAACCCCTCCAGTGGACTGTATACACCATAAGCTATGTTTTCAACGTCTACAGCTGTATCCTCATCAACAGTTATTTTTGGTATTTCTTTTGATTCCTCAAGTAGGATCTCTCTTTGTTTACCCTCAGCTACCCGGTTAACAAGTTTTCCACCATGAGGTTTAGAAACCAACTGTTTTATCCCCTCTTTAAAGATAGCCTAA
>CAZAHF010000079.1:0-3444 GCA_964484995.1 uncultured Candidatus Bathyarchaeia archaeon
AAAATTAGAAAACTGGCAAGAAAAATAAACCCTAATGAGAGAAGAATAATTTTTTTTGTTAAGTATGGGAAGGAGGGAATAAGCCGATAAGGCTTTTTTATTTTATCTTCTTCGGCATGGGTAACATCATAGTAAAGCATCCCACCCATCCAACAGAAAGAAGAAGCTGCCATAAAGGTTAATATAAGGTGGAAGCTTGGGTTTGGTATTGAGAAAAAGAGTCCTGCTAAACAAATTATAACAGCATAAGGAATCGAATACACTCTAAAACTTCTAAACAATAGTTTAAGTATAGTAGAAAAGGTTTTACTTGGTTGATGGATTATATCTTTTTTTGGATACTTCATCTTCAGCTTCCTTTAGGTAAAACTTACGCTCTTATCTTCTACAAATCTTAGATACGTCTTTTTTAAGTATTAACAGTTTCTCTTTTACAAGCCTATGTAAACTTTAAATAGACAAATTTTTTAAGTTTATTTCTTTTTGCAACGGTTAATTTAAGCTAACAAATGTTTTTATGTGCTAGATTGCTTAGACCGCCTCGTAATAGAAGAAAAATCTGCGGATTAGTGTAAAAACGCTAGCAAAATTAATTTAATTTTATGCTATTTTACAATCTTGGGTAAGCAGAGAGTTGAGACTGGTAAAAACAGGTCATGATGTTTTTGATTCAATAGCAAACTTGTATGAGGGATCCTTGATACTTATTCTTGATGAGGGACATTTTGATTCTATCCTGTTTTTAGATGCACTTTTATCAGATTTTATGAGAGAAAAACCTGTTATTGTTTTAACCTATTATGATGTACCAACAAGATTTAACCAAGTAAAAATAGGCACAACAAAATCTTTAAGCGACCTATCGATTTTTGTCAGCCAAGTTAGAGAAAAAATAGGTCAAGGTATAATTATCCACCATTATTTACCACAACTACTTGTACAACAAGGAGAATCGCCAGTATTAAAGATGATAGAACATTGGGTTACCCAGGTTCACGGAAAACCTTTGCTTGAAATTTTAACTTTGCCACGTGGCACATTTCCAACTTTTGAAAAAACTCTTCAAATGCTTTTACCAGGCGTTATTAACTTAACATTTGTCAAGGAAGATGAAAGATATTTTAGAAGTTTTTCTATCCAACGAACATGTAAAATTGAGTATCATGGAAAAGATTTCCCCTACCTTATAAAAGATGGAAGATTACTGATAAAAATCGGAGATGAATTTACTGATAAAATACCTACCGCTACAAACGAGGTTATAGAGAGTAAAAAGGCTTATCTTGCAGAAAACATTAATAATCTAAAGATTGTTGTTAATAACCTTGAGATTGGAAAAATTCCAGTAACCGATTATCTACTTTTAACTCAGCTACATGACATGTATTTAACAGATGTAAAATTAATTTTTCCTGAAAAGTTTGATGATATTTTAACTAAGCTTGCAAAATGGATTGTTGGAGGAATTATTAGTGTTCAACAGGTTGAAAAACAAAAAGAAAAACCTGTTAAGTATCCAGGGTTAAACGCAAAACTTGCATTAATGTTTCCAAGCTGGATTACAATGAGGTTTATGGGGAAACCTCCTCGAAAGGTTCCAAGAGAATCGCTTGTAGGTTTAAGAAAAACTATAGAAGTTATTCTCCAGTCATATCTCCCCGATAAAAAGGAGCCTTTTATGGTTCTTGAGATGACGGAGAAGTTTCTTCAGGAAATTGTTGGTAGAATGACAGCTGTAGAACGTATAAGAGCTATGGGTGAGGATCCCCGAGCTAAGCTAGACTTTAAGTATCTACCAAAAATAGTTAGCTTATCTCTTGATTTAGGGTTTAAACTTAAATGTAATGTTTTAAGAAGAGAAGAAGATTTGTGGGAAATAAGGATTAAAGATTGTTTTATATGTGAGGGAATTAAAAGCGATAAACCTGTCTGCCATATAATAGCCGGAACCCTAACAGGAGGTCTTTCAGTAGCATTTAAAGAAAAAATTTTATGTGAAGAAGTAATGTGTAAAGCAATGGGTCATGAAGCATGCGTCTTCTTAGTTAAAAAATTTTAGGTTTTAATTTGTAACATACAAAACTTTGTTTAAGTCTTCTTCTAGGATGTTATAGTATACATTCAGATACTGCGGAATTGATTCTTTAAGCTTCTTAAATGAGCTAAATGACCGTAGAAAAGTCTTTAAACTTTTTAGATTCTTCTTTTTTAAGATTAGTTTTCTAAGAAGAAACATTCTTAAAATTCTTGCACAAAAAATTAGGGCATCAACATCAATAAAATAAGAATATTCTTTTGCTTTATGTAAACACTCAATTCCACTTAAATATACCATGTCACCAAAACTTATTGTATCCTGAATTAAATTGTTTTCCTCAAGTTTTTTGATTAAAACCTCTTCGCTAAAGAGGTCTTCAAGAGAAATTTTTTCAAGCTCCAACCCAAGAATAAGCACAGAGTTAACTATGTTGTGTTTTATATCCTCCTTAATGTCTGTTGCATCATCATAGAATAGGAGAGATCGAAAGAGAAGGTCTATACTTTTGTTAATAAGCTTGACTGCTTTAAACTCTCTAGAACTAAGTTTCCCAAGACACTGCTCATAAAAACAGAAGTCAATATCAACCCATATTTTGCCAAAACCTTTTGCTGAGATTTTTCTTAGGAAGTCTGAAAGGCTTATGGTTTGACTTACGTATTTTTCATGTTTCTGGTAGAACGAACGAATCTGACCTTCAATACACTCATCCACATCATTTAGAAACATGTTAAACATGCTGAACTCATCGTTGTTATGACCATTATTTTTTGAAGCCATAAGTTGATGAGTCCATGAAGCCATAACATACGTTGTATTTTCAGCTCTACTAACAAAGCTAAGGTTAAAGTCTTTATCAAAGTCAAGATAGAAGTAGCCGCATGTTAATGCCTGCTGATATTTTTGCTGTGATTTTACTGCCTCTTGAAAACTATGCAGTTCATCGTTTATGTTATCTAAGACTTTACTACTTGCCACCATCGCTGTTTTTGCAAAAACAGCGGATTTTATTGTTTCTCTGTCGGCAACCCTATAAAGGATAGGGTAGGAACTTATTGCTGCAAGAAAAGCACCATAAACATAGTATTTATCTTTAAAAAGCCCGTTTTTCTTTAGAAGGTCAACATCTAAGCAAAGCTTATTTTTTCTTAGCATTTCTAAGCGTAGATTAAATTCATCTATAACTTCTTTAATTGTTCTGAAGGTCTCTCTAAAACTTATGGAAGGATATTTGCTCATGTATCCTAATGTAAGAAGTTTAAGAAAGTCTGTAAACAGGTTTACCTCTTCATTGCTTTTTGACAAAAAGAAGACACCTAAAACTAAAATTTTTTAGTTCTTCTAATCTAAAATTTTTAAGGACAAACATATATGGCTTATTCACAAAAATAGAATAATGTTGACTT
>CAZAHF010000079.1:3544-4924 GCA_964484995.1 uncultured Candidatus Bathyarchaeia archaeon
GAGTATATGAAAGAGCTTGTTTTAACTGGTATTAATGGTTTAGATGAATTGATTGGTGGAGGACTGGTTAAAGGCTCCCTCTTACTTCTTTTTGGTCCGCCAGGAACGGGGAAATCAACCTTAGCCCACCAGTTTATTTATGAGGGTTTAAAAAAAGAGGAGCCGTGTATTGTTGTAAACACTATTTCAACACCTAAAGCTATTAAAGATTGGCTTAAGAGTAGTTATGGTTGGGATTATGAGGTTTATGAAGCTAAAGGCTTACTTAAGATTATAGACTTTTTTACTGTTTGGGCTGCTGACTGGTTTCCAGATGTTGCAAGAGAGTTTGGATATGTTACCCATATAGACCTAAAGCTTTTACTTGACACTATTGCTAAAGTTAGAGAAGAGGTAGGATATGGGGGCAGAGGACTTATCCACACAATCACACCGTTAATAGCTTTAAGTGAAGATATCAGAGAAGCATTAAGGTTTTTCCATATGATTAAGGCAAGATGTAAACATATGGATACAACCGCTGTTTTTGTAATGGATAAAGGAGCCCAAGAAGAATGGTTGGAAGAATATGTTAAAGCAATCTCAGATTATGTGGTAGAAACAAAGATTCTAAACGGAAGAATGTATCTACGTGTAGTTAAAGCTTTTAGCATTCATGATACAAATTTCCATCAGTTTACAATTGATAAAGACGGTGCAAAAATCATCCAGTAAAAACTTGGTGTTTCACTAAACTAAAAAACAACAACTTTTAGGAGTGAAAGTCATAAAACTGTTGTTATTGTTGGCTGTATTCTCTACTCTAACTCTATAACTCTCTCCTTTGGATAAACCACTATACCTTTTTCTGTTATCTTGTAGGGGCGAAGCTGTGTATCATGGGGAACACCACGCATTTTTTCAACTTGTAAGGCTTGAACAACTCTGCCCTTTAAGACAATTTTATGAAGAATTACTACACCATCTGCAAGAAATTCTTCAGCATGAAATCTACGTTTTAACATTGCATAACGTGCTTCCGAGGTTACAATTGTTGTACAGTCAAGTTCAGAAAGAGTTTTAAATAAACGCATTAGGTCTAGTCTTTGTTGGTAAATATCTTTTTCCTGAAGCATTATAGTTGTTAAGGGGTCTATGACTAACCTTTTAACTTCTGGTGTTACCTTTTCTCTTATCAGGTGTATAAGTCCACTTGGTTTAATTGTTGTAAACTGGATAGGGGTTAATTCTACAAAAGAAAGTTTTCCTGCTTTTATTAGTTTTTCAAGGTTAAAACCAAAATTAGCCATATTCTCTTTAATTCTCTTAATAGGTTCTTCAAGCGAAATAAAAACACCTTTTTCACCAAGGTTAACAGCACCATGGTAAAGATACTGAGTA
>CAZAHF010000080.1:0-4823 GCA_964484995.1 uncultured Candidatus Bathyarchaeia archaeon
ATACTTGTTCTTGTTTCTTCTTATATCCGTTTCTTTATTATTCCTAACCTTGGTATATCTATTTAGAGTTTTGCTGAATAATCTCGTAGTTATGAACGGCTTTTAATGTACAAATTTGTTAGTGGTTTAGGATGTTTATTACATAAATTAAACCATAAACCTCGACAAAGGAAAACGTTAAAAATTTTAAAATTTACTCTCATGTTCTCCAGGATATTTCTTTGTGCTTCTTCAAAAATTAGTATGTTTATGTTGAGATTTGTTAAGGTTAAATTTAAATATAAAGTCTATAAAAAAGAGTTAATTGCAAAAGAGTGTGGTGATTAAAATGGGTGAACGTATACCTGGAGGATACGCAGATTATTCGATGGGTTATGGCGCCTATGGAACTATGATGGTTGAATTTGAGGAAAGAGTTAACTTTGCAAGGTTAAGAAAAGAAAGACTTGAAAAAGCTAAACAAAAACTGTTTAAAGAAAGAAACCTAGGTTCATTCCTATGTATTGATGAGAAAAACCTAAGATATATAACAAGCACCTACACACCTTTATGGACAACTCCTGCTTCAGGCCTTAGATATGCTTTACTACCCCGAACATTAGAGTGGCCTATCCTTTATGAGCAGGGTGACATAATGTTCCATACAAGAGTTATGGCTCCATGGATTCCTAAAGACCAGATTAAATATGCAATTACAGGTGCAGGCTGGATTGGTGTGGCGATGGGTAAGGCAGGTCACCAACTCCAACTTAGAAAAATGGTTGAACAAATAAAAGAGGACTTAAAAGCTAATGGAGTTTTAAAAGAACCTGTTGGAATAGATGTTTATGATCCTGTGCTTGTTGAAGCGTTTAAAAAAGAAGGACTTGAAATAACCCCGGCTGGTGCTGAAGCTCTTATTGAGGCAAGAGCAATTAAGACAAAGGATGAAATAGAATGTTTAAGAATAGCTGCAGCCATTAGTGATGCTATATTTTATGCTTTAAAGGAGGCTATTAAGCCTGGTGTATCTGAGTATGAACTTTTAGCAAAAATGTTTGAAACAGCCTATAAACATGGAGCAGAGGTTTATGCGGGAATGTTTGTTACTTCTGGAAGATATACTTGGCCAAACCTAAGACATTTTGTTGGGAGAATAATTAGACCTGGAGATATCGTTTATGCGGACACCTACAATATGGGTTGGAACGGTTATAGAACATGTTACTACAGAACCTTTAGCTGTGGTCAACCTCCGCAAAGCATAAAAGACACCTATAAACGGGCTTATGATTGGTTATATTCAGCTATTAAGGCTATTAAGCCTGGTGGAACAACAAAAGAGGTTGCTGAAAAGTTCCCAGAGGCATCAAAGGTTTGGGGTTGGTATGGTGTAACAAGCGAAGACCAAAATGCTGGTAGCAACTGGGCTCATGGTATTGGTTTATCTCTTTACGAGCCACCAGTAATTTGGAGGGCAACAAGTATAGAGTGCCCTGAAAAAATCCTGCCTGGAATGACTTTTGCTATTGAAACCCAAGATGGAGATCCCGTTACTAGGCAGGGTGTAAGAATAGAGGAAATGCTTGTTGTAACAGAAAGTGGTGTCGAGCTTTTATCAAAGTGGCCTGTTGAAGAGATAACAGTCTGCCCAATCTAGGAATAAAAGAAACTAAACCTCTTTTTATTTTTAACAAAATCTAACTATTATTTTCTATTTTTAATCGAAAGCTATAAAATTATACAAAATCATAAATTATTATTTAGGGTGTTCTGTATGGTTTATCTTACAAGAGAAGAGGAAAAAATGCTTGCTGGTGAGGAGGGCGAGGCTAAACGTTTAGCAATGGAGATCTTGGTAAAGATAGCTGATGCTTATAAGGCTGAAAAATTGATACCAGTAAAAAGCTGTCATGTGGTTAACACCTGTTACAAGGATGTTTGGGATGCTGGGTTAGAAATTGCTGAAAAGTTTGTTGAGTTAGGTGGAAAATACTCTGTTTTTACAACTACGGATCCTTCAAGCATAGATTATGATCGTTGGAGAGAATGGAATGTTCCTGAAGATTTTGCGGAAAAACAGTTTAGGATTAAACGTGCCCATGAAAAACTTGGCGCTGTCTGTGTTTGGACATGTATCCCTTACCAGTATGGGGGGAATGTTCCAAGGTTTGGTGAGCATGTTGCATGGACAGAGTCTTCTTGTGATGTGTTTTTAAACTCTGTTCTTGGGGCACGAACAAACCGTGTTACAGCTATTGAGGATATGGCTTCAGCTATTGTGGGAAGAACCCCCTACTACGGCTATCATCTAGATGAAAACAGGGTTGGAGAAATCTTAATTCAGGTTAAAAATCTTCAACTTAAAGGTGATGACTACCATGTTTTTGGATATTTTGTAGGTAAAACTGTTGCAGATAAGGTTCCGGTAATTACTGGTATACCTAAAGACGTTACGTTTGATGAGCTAAGAAATTTTGGAACAGCAGCAGCAGCTTCAGGTGCGGTGTGTTTATACCATATTCCAGGCATAACTCCTGAAGCAAAAACTGTAAAAGACGCATTTAAAGGTGAAAAACCCCTAGACAAAGTTACTTTTGGCCCTGAAGAACTTAAACGAACAAAGGAAGAAATGTCTACAATTTCAGGTGGGAAGGTTGATTTGGTTGTTTTAGGGTGTCCTCATTATTCGCTACATGAGTTTATTGCTTTAGCTGAAAAAGTTAAAGATAAAAAAGTTGCAGATGGTGTTGAATGCTGGGTTTATACAAACAAGATTGTTGAAAGATTGGCTAGAGAGATAGGTGTTGCTCAAATAGTTGAAGCTGCGGGGATTAAGATATCAACCGAAACCTGCTGTATGATTTCACCTGTAGAGCTTTACGGCTTCCCTGAACATTTTACCCTAATGACAAATTCAGGTAAACTATCCTACTATGCACCTGGAATGCTTACTTTAATGAGGCCTGGTAAAGTTGAGGTGATTTGTGGAAATACTGATGAATGTCTTAAAGCTGCTTTTACTGGAAGTATTTAGGGGGTGAAAGTTTTTTGGTTAAGAAGAAAAAGAAGACTGTTAAAAGGAAAGTTAAAGCTAAGATTAAGAAAGCCAAAAAAATAGTTAAAAAGATACCTAAAAAGGTTAAGTGTAGACCTATTGCTGGTGGGGTTGTTGAGGGTGAAGCCTTAGTTAGTAAATCTCTTTTTGGTTGGCTTGGAGGAGTAAACCCTAAAACTGGAGACATTATTGATAAAAGACTTGACGTTTATGGGCAAAATCTTAAGGGTAAAATCTTTATTTACCCTTATGGTAGAGGTTCAACAACGGGTGCTGCTGTTTTTCTTGAAACAATTAGAAACGGCGTCGGCCCTGCAGCTTTAGTAAATGTGGAAATGGAGCCAATAACTGCTGTTGGAGCCTTATTAGCTCCAGTATTCTACGGGGTTAAAGTTCCCGCCGTTGATAAGCCAAAAGTAGACCCAACAGAAGTCTTTAAAACAGGTGATATTGTAAGAGTTGATGGTGATAAAGGAATAATAGAGCTTGTTAAAAGAGGAGGGGAGGTTTAAACCGTTGAAGAAGGTGAAACTTGTAGATCTCTCTCAGGAAATATACCAGGGGATGCCAGTTTATCCGGGTCATCTAAAAACAGTAATATGGTTTCATCAAACACATGAAGAAGTTAAAAGAGCTTTGGGAACAGGTTTTTCCTATGCGACATGCGGTCTGCTTATGAGTGATCATGGACCAACCCATGTTGACTCAATTTCTCATATATCAACAAAACCAGGAGCAAAATCTATAGATCAGCTTCCTTTGGAGCTATTTTATACTGAAGCAATATGTTTAGATGTTTCTCATGTTCCACCAAGAACCTATATAACAAAAAAAGATTTAGAGGATGCGTTAAAAAAATCTGGACTAGAAATTAAGAAGGGAGATACTGTTCTGCTTTATACAGGACACTACAATAAGAGGTATGGTACACCTGAATGGTTAACTCATTACCCTGGTTTGGATAGGGAAGCTACTCTTTGGCTTGCTGATAAGGGTGTTGTAAACATAGGGATTGATGCTCCAAGTATAGATAATCCAGCTGACAAAACCTATCCAGCTCACACTGTTTGTGGTGAAAGAGACCTTTTAAACATAGAAAATATGGCTAACCTAGATAAGGTTGTGAATAAACGGTTTAAGTTTATAGGTTTTCCTTTAAAGATTCGTGGAGGAACAGGTTCACCAATAAGAGCTGTAGCTGTTTTAGAGGAGGAATAGCTAAACAATAAATATTTATCGTTGGCAAATATGTTTAAGGAGGGATCTCTTTGAGTGAAACTAAAACAATAAAAACATGGGAGATTGAAGGTGTTAAAGTTCCTCCACCCTATGAAAGGATACTAAAAATAATTTTATCCCCTGAAACAACAGGAAATAAGGATTTAACCTTGCTTTTATCTCTGATTTATCCAAAGTCTCAGACAGACTACCATAAACATGATGGCGCGGCAGAAATAATGTATTTTGTTTCAGGTAGAGGTGAAGCCGTCTCAGAAACTGGAACCTACAAAATAGAGCCTGACACTGTTTTCTACGCGCCAAGTGGAGTTATGCATCAAATAAAAAATTTAAGCGATGAAATGATGAAGATAGTCTGTATTTATATTCCACCAATATCTGTTTCTTATCTTCAAAAAGCAGCTGAAGCAGCAAAAAAGACTTAAAAAATCCCACGATCAAAAAACTTCTTTTTATTTATTTTTTTACTTACTTGAAACGTCTTAAGATTGTGGAGGTGAAAAATTTTGAAGTATACTAGAGCATGGGAAGTTAAAGGGTTTAAAGC
>CAZAHF010000081.1:0-4545 GCA_964484995.1 uncultured Candidatus Bathyarchaeia archaeon
CCCCATAATCTCCTTAAACTGTGTAAAAGCCTTATTTAGGTCTGCAGCTTCAATTACCTGAATATTATATGAGGCGGCTAATTTTTTTGCGTTTTCGCTTAGACTTGGTACAGCAACTAGTATAGCTCTTGTTGGAGAAACATCAAAAACTTTAAGATAGAGCTTAATAACAGCTTCCTCTTCTGGTGAGGGTAAAAGTTCAAGAACATTAACTTCTTCACCACTATCCACTTTCTTAGTAAAAATCATTTGAAACTCGTGAACAGCACCTGACTTACCCTTCATAAACGACGGACTTTTTACATGGTAACCTAGTCCCTCAAGATAGGTCCTAAGCGGAGCAAGGAATATATACCCATAACTTTTGCTAATTTCCTCTTTAACAAGGTCTTGAAGCGAATAGGAGTAAACGTTAACACGTTTAACTTCTGTATGCTCAAAAGACTCTTTACACATTCTACAGAAAAGAACCATGTTAGGGACTTCAAAGTTTCTTCCACAACTATCACACTTATACCAAAAACCAACTCTTCGAATATCCTTCTCACCACGGATAGCCATATGACATCTTGGACATACCATCTTAGCCCCTTTTTGATACTCTTCCTCCCGTGCAATATTACCACAATGAACATGTTCTATTAGTGAGGTGGTTCCCACATCATAAGAACCGCAAAAAGGACACTTATAACGAAGAGAAAGATGGGAAGAACCGCACTTCGGACAGAAAAGAACAGTATCATAAAGGGTTCTCTTAAGAATCCCTGCACGAGTTAACTCTTCTAAAAACGATAAAGATTTTTGGAAGTTACCTTTAACTAGTGTTTCAACCTCAGGATAACGGTAGCCATGTGCTGGGTCAAATTTTGGTGTTATCTCTTTTATATCTCCACCTAAAAACATATTCAAAAGTAGTTGAACTCGAAAATCTTGAAGATACTTGTCTAAGGTTGCCTTTAGCTTATCCGAGGACATCTAGATTCTCCACTTCCATGACTATCCTTTAACACTTCTAAACAGACAATCAATATTATATAAAGGTGTACCACTCCAATTTTAGTTTAACGTAGGCTTTATTATTTTCGTAGTTTTCTTAGTAGAGTCATCCATCTTTCAAGTTTAGAGGTTAAAACCTTTGATTCTTCAATAATACTTAAGAATTCGTCTTTAATCTCAACCATAGACTTTTTGGGGTTTTTAATTTCTTTTTCAAAAGCTTCAATTCTCTCTATTTGGCTTTTTAGATTTTGTGAGTTTTCTTTGTACTCCGCTCCAAAAAGCTCTTTAAGTTTCGCCTCCTCTACTATGGAAGCTAAACCTTCATAAAGCTTAGCTAACTCGACAAGGTTTGATAGACTTGTAAGCTCATGAAGTTTTGCAGACAGATTTTCTCTTATTGTTTCACATACTTTTTGAATTTCAGAGATTTTTCTGGAGACAGTATCTTTACTTTCAAAACTAATTTTTGGTAGAGATGGTAGTGTAAGCTGAATTTTTTCAGCTAAAACTTTGACAGCATCTATCTCTCCATTTAACTGTTCAATCTTCTTCTTTAGATTTGAAGCTCTGTACAAAAGCCTCTCTTTATCCTCAACTTTAATATCTACATATCCACGTTCCTCTAATAATGTTAGATAGTTAGCTATAGAGTCTAACTGGAAACGTGTAAATCCTGTTTTGTTAGGATAAAGTTTTTTAGCTATTGTTTCAAGGTCAACCCAGTTGTAAGGTAGAGTTAAAATTAATTTTTCTTCAAATTTTGTTGGTTTTTCTAGAAACTCTTGGAAGCTTGAGCCGCTCCTACTCAGGAAATCTTCAACTTCCCTCTTATATTGTGAAGGAATTTGTTTTTTCTCTAAACATTCAATTAATGCTTTAGCTACCTGTTTTGTTAGGTAAACAGGCATAACTTCATCAATTTTTTCCAGTAGATAAGGCAAAGTCATATTCAAGCTTTCTTTAAGCTTAGTAAACTTATCTTTTAAACCAACAGATTCAACAAGCTTTTTTCTTTTTTCATCTCCAACACTTACTAACACCTGAAGATCATCAATATCTTTTAGTGTAGCAGGAATGTAGAAAAACTGTTTATTAAGGGGAACTGTTACAGAGGATGAGAAAAATTTAAAAACTCCCTCTCTACCATCCAAAAGCTTTGTAAGTTTCCCCTCCTCCATTAAACCGTATCCTAAGATAAAATGACATTCCTTTTCAACCATCAACCTTTGAGCCTCACTTAAGTGAAGAGAAAACTCTTTTTCATCTTCACATGCAAAATAGTAGGTAAGTCCTTTCCAGTCAACATTTACATCCTTTAATAGGAGAACTGCCCAAGGCTCACCGTCACCTTTATCTATAGTGGCACATGGAAACAAATCCTTAAACGTGTAACTTAAAGCCTCAATAAACCCTTCTTTCACCTTTTCTACAGAGGGTAATCCTGGAATTGGAACTGGTGGTTTTATAATTTCGTATGGAGGTCTATAAAGACCTTGTATAAAGTTTACCGCTAAACAAACCTTACCATTAACTAGACTAACTAACCCTCCATTCACTAGCATATCAACATACTTTTTACCCAACTCCAGATTTTTGTCTCCAAGAATATTGGCAGCAACATCAACAGGAATAACATAGTGCTTTAAAACCTCGCCAACAAATTTTTCAGCATTTTCAGCTCTACAACCACAAACCCTTTGAATATAAGCCTTAAGATTGTTTAAAGCCTCATCTTGAATGTTTTCTTTAGCATATAAGGTTTCCATTACACACTCTGCATCAACAATTTCTCTCCCAGTTTCTTCGGCTTTTTCTAAGGCTTGATAACAAAGTTTAACTATGTCACGTGGAAAACCATGAGTTAAAGCCCAGATAAGCCTAATCGCATCCTCATTAAATGGAACCTTTCTTTCTCTAACCAGTCTATCTATTTCATCAGACGACAAATTATTAGTCTCGTTAACATCCCTTCCCTTAGCTACTTCACAATATTTTACTACAAGCTCTTTTACTTGGTCTTGAGTCATTACTCCCTTCAAATATTGAAAAGCTTTTGTTCCTTCCCATCTAGACATAAAATGGCTTTCTTCTTCTGTGCTTCTAAGGTCCTTAAATGCTGAACCAGAAATCCCTAAAACTATCACTCCAGTCTTATCTTCAACAAGCCTTTTAGCTAACTCGTCAAGAACCCTATGAAGATACATTAATGCATGAAGATTATCTTTAACAGAAAAAACATAGTTTTCAAAGTTATCTATTAGTAGTAGACAACGGTCAACATTAAAAATTAGAGATAAAACCTCCTTTATAAAATCTACAAGAGTGTCTGTAAAACTTAAAACATCAACACTTAGAACCTCAAAAATACCTCTTTTCTCCTCTTCCTCAAGAGGACCTATTTTTGCCTCAATCTCATTTAGAATAAGCTCAATCTCAGAGCGGGGCATCCTACTACATCTTTCTTCTAACTCGTCAATCTTCATGGATAACGCTTTTTTAAGTGTCTCCGGAGTTTTCTCTTTTAAAATGTTAAAGATTAGTTTAGGAAAATCTACAAGTTCTTTTACTGGAGGCATAGAAACACAGGTAACAAATACGTTTGGAAGGGTTTTTTGAAAATGTTTTTCCATGTAACGTAAAAGTTTGGTTTTACCTCCACCAAGATGAGAAATTAACATTATAATTGGGGGGTTTAGGGTTGTCACTGCCTCCTTAATAAGCTCAACTTCATCCCTATAGTTAATTAAGACTTCCTGAAGTTCTGGTTTTTCGTTTTCTGCACTACCATCAATAGAGAATGGATTAAATTTTAACCCATATTTCTCCAAAAACAACATTCATCGCCAGTTAATACCACAAATATTTGGTTTTATTCCCCTATATAAGCTATTAAGTTACACTAAAATTCTGGGTGGCTTAACTTATACGCATAGTTGATAAGTGGAAGAAGGGAAAAACCTACAATAATAACAAGAAAGGACAGTGTATGTAAAGCTAGAAAAACCGTGAGAAGAGCTGTCTTAAAAAGGATGAAAGCTCTATGGACAATGTATGTTTGCATTTTAAAGAGAAAGTAGCTAAATACAAGACCCGATAAAATTGTTGGGGTAAACTCTACTTCTTCCCATGAGGAAATAGAGGTGGCAAAAAGAAGTATAACACCTAGAAAAGAGAATAAAAGATAGATTTTTTTTGCCTTTTTAAGACCCCAACGTTCAACAACAGAAACTATACCATCTCTTTTCCAATCTCTAATATCTCCAGCCAGATTTCCAGCTAGGTCAAGAAGAAAAACAGCAAATCCGAGTAGAATAAGCTTAAAATTTATTGTTGAAAATACGAAGGGTGCAAACATAACAAGGAAAAAACCTCCAAGTCCCCTAATAACATACTTTGCATAAAGAAATACCATTTTTTTAAAAACATTATAAAGAAACATTATAGTTAAGCCTAAACCAAGAAGAATAATACCTTTTAAAAGGTCAATCGTAAAAATTAGAAAACTGGCAAGAAAAATAAACCCTAATGAGAGAAGAATAATTTTTT
>CAZAHF010000082.1:0-4507 GCA_964484995.1 uncultured Candidatus Bathyarchaeia archaeon
CTTCATGCCCTATTATTAGGAGGGTTGTTACTATCCCAAAGTTTATGTTTACAAGAAAACTAGCTATAATTAAACCGTCTATAAAGTTATGAATACCATCTCCAAAAAGGATTAGGTAGCTAAAAGGATGAACCTCACATTTTTCCTCATGGCAATGATGCCATTTTAAAAACCTTTCTATAAGAAAGAAAAGAATAAATCCTAAAAGGAGAAGAGAAAAAGAAACTGTTGTTGTTAAATGTTCTAAAGATTCTGCAAGTAGATGGAAAAAGCCCTCCGCTAAGTAAGGCACCTGCAGAAAAAGCAACCAAAACCATAATAATCTTTCTTAGAATTCTGTCTTTTAACCATAGAGAAAAAACACCTATTAATGCTACTATCCCATCTAAAAAGGTCATTAATAATATCCAGGTTAACACCGTTAAGTCTGCCATATTGTTACACTACATTAATGTATTAAACCCTAGTTATAAACGGTTGGGTAGAGTAAAAGTTAAACGATTGTTTTTACCAATTCATTCTTCAAGCCATGAATAAAAAGAAAAAGCTTAGGATAATAATAGTCGGTGTAGTAATTCCTTTCCTCCTAATTATTTTAACAGTCACCTCTATCTATACACATTATAATCTTGTGGTTGTTGAACATTCAAGCATTTATTTTAACGCGTTAAACAATGGGGTTACTGAGGTTAATGCAACATGGCTTATTGCAAAAAATTATAAAAAATATTTTCATTCAACCTACGGAGAAAAACCAAGTCTTGAAAAAATCTTAACTCAACCAATTAAAGATTTTTCTGAATCTTTTTGGGAAATTCTTTGTGTTATACGGGCGAAAGGTACATGTGAAGATTTTGCTTATGCCCTAGCAAAAATAGTAGAAGACACTACTCACCATAAAACCAGGATAGTGTATTTTGAGGGGATGGATCATGCTTTAGTTGAGGTGTTTATAGATGGAAAATGGTGGGTTTTTGACCCTACTTATACTACACCTAAAAAACCTATACCTATTAATGATTATGCTACACAGATGGATAGGTTAAAACTTAGCAGATATGTTGCAAGAATCTTAATGGTAGATAATGAAAATAGGACTGATTTAACAAAAGAACATGGATTTAAAGTTTCAACATTAACTGTTAAAGCCATATACGACCCAACCGCCTACCCATTTGATGATGCTCCTCTGGAGGAGGGTGAAGTAACCGTATACGCTCCGGAAAACTTTTATGATCCGTTAGTTGCTAAAGGATTTACTAACGCTAGTGGTGTGTATAGTGTTACTTTAAACGGAGACAAAGACTACATAGTTTTTGTAAGAGGAAAGGGTGGTGTTGGTGTTGCATATCAGCATTTACCACCAGAAAGTTATGTAGTGTTAGAGGTAAGGGTTCATAAAGAGCTTTAACCAGAATAATACGTGGAAAAATATTCAAGTTTTTGGTTTTAAGCGGAGGAAAAGTTTACCTTGAACTTAAAGCCTATAGGTATAATACATTCCCCTTATAAGTCTCTTGAAGAAGCCCCCCATCAAGGGGGTACTGTTGAGACTATTTGTGAAATTGAGATTTTTAAAGAGTATGAAGAAGGATTAAAGGATATTGAGGGTTGCAGTCATCTAATTTTACTCTATTGGCTTCATAAGGCTGATAGAAATAGGCTTATAGTCTATCCTCCACATGATTTAAAACCTCATGGCGTTTTTGCAACAAGAGCTCCTCACAGACCAAACCCCATAGGTTTTTGTATAGCTAAACTTGTTGAACGTAAAGGAAATATTTTAAAGGTTAAGGGTTTAGATGCAATAGATGGAACCCCACTTATAGACATAAAACCATTCTCACCTAAACTTGATTTTATACCGGATGCAAAGATAGAGTGGCTTGATAAGGCTAAGAAGGGTTTAGAAGAAAAATGTTAAACCAGAATCCTTTTGGAAGTTTTAGAAAAGAATGTGAAGCTTCTCTTGAAAAAGTAGTTAAAAAGCTTTATCCAGATTTTGTTCTTCCAAGATTTGTTTTAGATTTTCCACCTAATCCCCAATATGGAGATCTAGCTTCCTCAATCTGCTTTGAACTTTCAAAGGTTTACAAGGAGAATCCTGAAGTTTTAGCGTCTAAAATTACCGATGAAATTTTAAAGTTAAAATTAGACCTGGTTTGGAAAGTTGAATCCTCTAGAGGATACATAAACTTCTTTGTTAACCTGCCAAAGCTAACAGAGTTAACAGTTAACCTAGCTGAAAAACTTAAAAAAGAATTTGGTTTGGTTAAAACAGACAAACCAGAAAAAATTATAGTTGAACATACAAGTGCAAACCCAAGTGGGCCTCTTCATGTTGGAACAGCTAGAAACGCTATTCTTGGTGATGCTCTAGCAAGAATTCTTAAAGCTAGAGGTCACAATATTCAAAGACATTTCTATGTTGATGACGTTGGAAGACAAGTGGCAATTGTTGCTTATGGCTATAAACTTTTAGGTGAACCTAAGATAACAGAGAAACCAGACAAATGGCTTGGCTTTATTTACACAGCAACAAACTGTGCAGTGGAAATAAAAACTTTAAAAGAAAGAATAGCAAAAACTCAAGACCAGGAAGAGTTAGGGAGACTTAAAAGAAAGCTTGATGAATATGCTGCTATCGCTGTTGAGCTTGAATCAACCCATAAAGAAGAATTCTACAAGATTCTAGAAGGTGTTAACTCTGATCCAAACCCAAACCAAACAATAGAAAAAATTATTGTAAATTATGAGAAGGGAGAAAAAGAAACAAAAAAACTAGTTAAAAAAATTGTTAAAGCCTGTTTAAGAGGCTTTAAAGAAACTTTAAGAAAAGCTGGAATAACCTTTGATTATTGGGATTGGGAAAGCAGTCTTGTTTGGAGTGGAGAGGTTGAAAAGGCTGTTAAAGGGCTTAAGGAAACACCCTATGTTTTTACAAAAGATGGGGCATTAGTTTTTAATGTTCAGCTTGCAGCTGAAACTCTTGGAGTTAAACAAAAACTCTTTGGAGAGAGTTTGCTTGAAATTCCTTCACTTGTCTTAGTTAGGAGTGATGGAACAACCCTTTATACAACAAGGGATATAGCTTACCATCTTCAAAAGTTTAGGTGGGCTGATAAAGCAATAAACGTTGTAGGTGTTGAACAAAAGCTAGCTCAGTTACAGCTAAAAACAGCTTTACTTGTACTTGGTGTTAAAAAAGCTTTAGACTCCCTTATCCACTATGCTTATGAGCTTGTAAAACTTCCAGACTACAAAATGTCAAGAAGAAGAGGAAAATACATAACTTTTGATGAGCTTATGGATGAAGCTATAACCATGGCTTTAAGCGAGGTGTCTAAACGTTCACCTAATCTACCTGAAAAACAAAAAAGACAAATAGCTGAAGCTGTCGGAATTGGTGCTGTAAAGTATACCATGCTTAGTGTCTCCGCAACAAAAACTGTTGTTTTTTCATGGGATAAAGTTTTAAATTTTGAGGCGAATGCAGCACCTTATATTCAGTATGCTCATGCAAGAGCTTCAAGTATCCTAAGAAAAGCAAAAATTAAGCCATCTAAACCAGACTACACACTTCTTCAAAATCCTCTAGAAAAACAGTTGGTTGTTAAGCTTTCAAGGTTTCCTGAAGTTTTTTGTGAAGCTGCAGATAACCTAAAACCAGAGCTGCTTGCTGAATATGCAAACGATTTAGCTGATGCTTTTAATGCTTTTTATAACAAGCTTCCAGTCTTAAAAGCTGAGAATAAGGCTTTAAGAGATGCTAGACTTAAACTTGTAAAAACAACGAAAACAGTTCTTGAAAATACCTTACACCTACTTGGAATAAAAACACCAGGAAAAATGTAGCATGTTTTCCGTGTAACTATGTTAAATAGCGTTTTTACCACGTTCTCCTATTCTTATTCTGGTGTTGGCGGAATCCGGGGGTGATAGCTACAGGTATTTTTGCGATAAATGTTGGGCTTATAACAGGAAAATTTACCAACTTTTAGTACAAACAATCGGTATAGTCGTGGTAGTCATATATTCTACGATGGTAACATGGATTTTACTTAAGCCTGTAGGTGCAGTAATAGGTTTAAGAGTAAAGAAAAAGCAGAAGAAGGGGCTTGACCAAGCCTTACACGCAGAAGAAGCATATACTTAAACTTTCTAAGTACATGGTTTTTGCAAAAAACTTTTAAATCCAGATCAAACTATCTTTTTGGTGGAGTTTCAGAAGGCTCCGGTAGTATAGCCCGGTTAAGTATACCGGCCTTTCGAGCCGGTGGTCGCGGGTTCAAATCCCGCCCGGAGCACCATCTTTCATAACTCTACTAGTTTAGTTAGATTGTTACTATTTCCTCTGCTAGTTTTTCAAATGTGGATCGATGTACACCATTTGCATGGATTTCTGGGTAGTAGAATGCGTGTAGGTAGACTTGACTGTTTTTTATTTCCGGTATTTTATAGGTTAAAAGAAGATAAACGTTTCTCCATCCGTGGGTGTGGATAAGCC
>CAZAHF010000083.1:0-4452 GCA_964484995.1 uncultured Candidatus Bathyarchaeia archaeon
TAATGTTTTCTTTTTATTAGGTAACGTTTGACATGTCCACACATTAGACATGTTAGGGTTACATGTGGTTCTCTTCTACGTTGAATTCTGATTCTGCAGGTAACCCCGGGAATCATAAGCTTCTTACATCCTCGACAAATAAACATTTTCCATTTTTTTGGTATTCTAACCCTATATTTCATTCCAATTCTTCTAGCTAACTCAACATATCTTTGAGCTAGTTTAGGGTCTTCATCCATAGTCTTTAATGCTTGCTCCATCAAAATCTCAATTCTTTCTTTTGCAATCTGTTTAACAATTCTTTTTTCTTTCAAACTAGGCATTCACTAAACCTTCTTATCTCTCGTCTTCTAAAATAATCTTTGGTTGGTTGAATAGAGCAATGTTAAATTTAGTTGTTGCTGAAGCAAGTCTTGAAACAGTGCCAACTGAAATTTTAAACCATCCACAAATCCAAAAATATGCAAAAAAACATGGTAAGGAAGCTAATCTTGTTTTGCTGGATAAATCTTACCATTTTGAGGCTATGAGTAAACTTAAAAATAAGGAGAAGAGAGGACGGCCGGACATTACACATTTTATTTTGCTTGAGGCTTTAGGTTCACCTTTAAACCTTGAAGGTATGCTTAGAGTCTATGTTCACACTCTAAACAATTTTGTAATCCAAGTAAAACCAGAAACACGTCTACCAAAGAACTACAACCGTTTTGTAGGTTTAATAGAGCAGCTTTTTGAAGCCAAAAAGGTTCCTGTTAAAGGTGAGCCGCTCCTAACCCTAAGAAGGCTTTCTTTAAAAGAGCTTTTGGAAAAAATTAAGCCAACCTATGTGGTAGCCTTAACAAGACTTGGTGAACCTCAAACACTAATCCAAACAGCAAAAAAGCTTGCAGAACAAAAAAATCCTGTAGTTTTAGTTGGAGGATTCCCTCACGGCCACTTCTCAAACCAAACCTTAAAACTTGCAAACGAAAAAATCTCTATAGACCCATCCGGACTTGACGCGTGGATTGTTGTTTCAAGAATCCTCTCAGCCTATGAAATTGTTATAGGGCTACCTGAAAAAAGACTTAACATAAAAAGGTAAAAAACTAAATATTCCAGAAGTAAACTTAATTTTGAGCGGCCGTGGTCCAGCCTGGTCTAAGACAGGGGCCTGCCACGCCTCTAACCCGGGTTCAAATCCCGGCGGCCGCATCAAACCTAAAAATTTTCTGTCAAAAATTCTTGTTTCCAGTAGGTTTTTATGGTTAACTTAACCATAGTTTTAAACGGTTTTTATGGTTGAAGGGCCAACAGCCAGAGTGTATGCCTTAAAAATTGAGGATAAATTTAAAAATGAAACTATAAGACAAATTCAAACAAAAACAAGAAGAATTTATGTTTCTTTAAACAAGATTTTAGGTAGAAGACTTGAAAAAGCTGAAACATTCGGTAAGAATATAGTTATGTTTTTGGATGGTTTTGCTATTAGAGTTCATCTTATGATGTTTGGTGCAATCCATATTTATGGTTTAGATGAACCTTTACTTAAACCAGAAAAACAGGTAAGACTACTCTTGGAAGGAGAAAACAGAAAACTTGTTGTTTATAATGCACCTATAGTTGAAATAGATAAAGCTGAAAAAAATTGTTGGAAAACTTAGGGTTGAGCTTGGACCTGACCCATTAAGGGAAGATTGGGATGAAAACGAAGCCGTTAAAAGAATTCTACAACATAAAGATGAAAAAATCGGAATTGTTCTATTAGATCAGAGAGTTATAGCTGGAATAGGAAACATCTTAAGAAACGAAATTTTGTTTAGAGCAAAAACCCACCCTGAAAAATTAGTCAGAGAATTAAGTGAAGAGAAAATCAAAACCATAGTTAGAACGGCTAAAAATCTCAGCATCCAATTTTTAGAGTTGAAACTTAAAAAGAAAAGAATTAAACCAATTTTATATGTTTACAACAAGTATAATAAGCCTTGCAAGGTTTGTGGAGAAAAAATAAAGTTTTATCTTCAACAACCAAGAAAAAGAAAAACTTTTGTTTGTGAAAAATGTCAATCTTTGCTAGGTTAACTTATTTGGTGAGGAAGAATTTTTATACTGATTTGCATGTTTACGTTTTATTGAGTTTAAAGCATTCAAAAAGATTCTTGTGTTGTTGGTGAAAAGATGATGGACAGATTAGAATTCATTAGGAAAGTTTTGGATGATAAGTTTCATAGGAAATGTTATTATTGTGAGCATGGTGTTCTTATAGGTCTTATAAGCGATAAGGTAAGATGTAAAATTTTTAATAAAGAGTTCCATTTTGACCATGTTTGTGAAAACTGGAAGTTGGATGAAAATCTTGTTAAAGCAATAGCCTTTAAAACAAGCCTTTACGAAGAAAAAAATTCTAACCCTAGTGGTAAGGAAAAAATTAGGGTTGCTATTGTTGGTGTTGGTAACTGTTGTTCTGCCTTAGTTCAAGGAGTTTTTTGTCAAAACGAGGATTATATTGTTCTATCCCATCTAAATGTTGGTGGTTATGAGGTTGGAGACATAGAATTTGTTGCTGCTTTTGATATTGATGAAAGAAAGGTTGGGAAGGATTTAAGTGAAGCAATTTTTAGTGAACCAAACAATTTTAGAAAAGTTTTAGATGTCCCCTATTTAAATGTCCCAGTTCTTATGGGTCATGTTTTTGATAGTGTTGAAGGAATGCTTAAAAATGTAATTAAAGTTTCAAGGGAAAAACCTGTTGATGTGGCAAAAACTTTAGCTGAAAAAAAGGTTGAGGTTGTTGTTAATTTTCTTCCAACAGGTGTTGAGGAAGCCTCAAAATTTTATGCTGAAGAGGCTTTAAAGGCAGGTTGTGCTTTTATAAATGCTACACCAACCCCTATAGCTACCGATAAAAATTTTGCTGAAAAGTTTGAGGAAACAGGTGTCCCTTTAATCGGTGACGATGTTATGAGCCAGGTTGGAGGAACAATCCTCCATAAAAACCTATTAGAGTTTCTTGGTTTAAGAGGGGTTAAGATAACAAATAGTTATCAGGTTGATGTTGGTGGAGGAATGGAATCCTATAATACGCTTGAGCCTTCTAAAAGAAGTCTTAAAAGAAAAATTAAAACAGGGATAATAAGAAGTGCTTTACCTTATGAGGCTGAAATTGTTGCTGGAACAACAGACTATGTAGACTTTATGGAAAACGCTAGAACAAGCTATTTCTGGATAAGTGGAAAATACTTTTTAGGTACTCCAGTTACAATAGACCTTTACCTAAAAACTGTTGATGCTCCAAACAGCACTCCAATAATTTTGGATTCTATAAGAGCTGCTAAATTAGCGTTAAACCGTAAAGTAGGCGGCCCTCTTATAAGTGTTTGTGCTTACGGCTATAAGCAACCGCCTGTTAAAACCTCAATTTATGAGGCTGAAAAATGGTTTATTGAGTTTGTTGAAGGTAAAAGGGAAAAGTAGACAGAATATCTGTTTGATGGCCCGCAACCATATATGTTGGTTAAACTATTCTACTTTTGATGGTTAAGCTTGTTATTTCAAAGTTTGGTAGGGTTAATGAAGGTTTTTTAGAGGATATCTTAAGGGTTGCTGAGGAATGTTATAGTCGTTTTAAAGATTCTCAGCCAAGTCTTGTAGACCTTTATGTTTTTGAGAAAACCTCAACTATGGAAGCTTTTATGGCTAAGGAAAAAGAAAATCTTAAAATTTTAACCTCCCCATTTGAAGAATCTTTTTTTGCAACTCATGATGCGTGGTATGGAACTCCAAGAATAACTGTTTGTATCGAAAAAATGAGAAGCCTTCCAAGGATTGTGGTTGTTGGTGGGTTAAGACATGAAGTAGCTCACACAATTCTTCATGGTTCACCAGAATACTATCTGCTAGTTTTACCTAAACCTCTAAAAGAGGCTGGAGAAATTTACGAGATAGCTGATAAGACTGTTAACGATATTCTTTACCTTATTTCCGTAGCTGCAAAAGACTATGAGGTTACTCGGCTACTTTATAGTGGTGGTTATGTTGAGGATCAGGTTGCCTACTGTAAACATTATCTTAAACCAACTCTTGAAGAAAAAACTGTATGGGAGATAGCTAAAACGAATAGTCTAGCAAAACTTGTTTTTTTAACTTCAACCCTGAAAAACTTATGTTGTGCAGTACCACTTTTAAAGGATAAAGTTTATGGTTTAGAGGTTAAAAAAGAAATGGATAAAAGCTTATCTTATTTACCAGAAAAATTAGCATTAAAAGTCTTTGAGGTTGCAAAAGAAACAGAAAAGTTTGGTTTTGATACTCAAAAAAACATAGAGTTTCTTAGTCATGTGGTTGTTAAAAAACTGTTAAAACCTCTTCTAAGCCAACAGCTTTAAGTTGAACTGCAAATCTTTTAATGTTAACAATCCTAATAGGGTTTTTAGTTATGTTAGGCAAAGAAAAGGTGAGCTAATGTTGGAAAAA
>CAZAHF010000084.1:0-4447 GCA_964484995.1 uncultured Candidatus Bathyarchaeia archaeon
AGGTTTCAGATTTTAATGTTGCTGTTGGAAATCAGCCTCATTCAGAATGTGCAAGTTTAGCTGTCTTTCTTGATAGATTTTTTGGGGGGAAAGAGTTAACAAAAAAATTTGAAAATGCTAAGCTTAAAATTATACCTTCTAAAAGAGGGAAAAAGGTGGTAAGATTAGAGTAAAAACCCTTTATAGTGTTAAGCTTTTACTACCTCAACCATTCTTCCACCAAGACTTTCAACACGGCTTCTAATTCTATCCATCAGATAATCTATAGATTCAACCTCAAAAAAAATTGATTTTTCAGTAAGATTTTGGCTTAAAACTGTGGAGAAACTTCTAATTTTTGAGATAAATGATAGGGAGTCTGAGCTTAAAGGTAGTTCAAAATAGGCTTTAACAAAGTTTTTTAGGTTTCTTGAAACAGTCTCCTTAAGCCTCTCTATGTTTATCTTTTTAAGAGCACTTATAGGGACAGGATTAGGTGCAAAACCCTCTACACATCTAACAACATCTTCAACCTTTGACTTTTCAACTAAATCTATCTTGTTTAACGCGGTTACAATTGGTGTTGAAGCAACACCGATTTCTCTTAATGTGTCTAAACAACATTTTACTTTTCTTTTAATCTCATCTATAGGTTCACTACAATCAACAACAAGAATTATTAGGTTTGAGTAAACTGTTTCCTCAAGAGTTGACCTAAAAGCTTCTATAAGAGTAACTGGAAGACCATCAATAAACCCAACAGTATCAACAAGTAAAGCTTTTTTACCGTTAAAGTTAGTCATAGAAATTTTTGTTGAAAGTGTTGTGAAAAGCTCACCAGTAACCCTAACATTTTCACCTGTTAAACTATTAAACAAGGTGCTTTTACCAGCAGCAGTATAACCGCTTAAAGAAACAGTTGGAAAACCTATGTCTGCTCTTAAAGCACGTTTTAAACTTTTCTCAACCCTAATCTTTCTAAGCTCCTTCTCAATCTTAACAATTCTTCTTTTAATTGTCTCATAGTAGACGTCTACCTCGTATTTTCCAAGACCATGAAAACCTGGCTGCTCACCAAGCTTAGCTAACCTAACCTTTTCTTTTGCTCTAGTTAACTCATAACGTAGTTTAGCCAACTCAATTTGTAGTTTTGCTTCTTTTGTTGATGCATGACTACTAAAAACTTCAAGAATAAGTTGAAACTTACTTATAACCTCAACACCTGTTTTTTTAGCTAGGTTGTAGGCTTGAACAGGTTTAAGCTCATTCTCAAAAATTATTTTTTCAGCACCAGTCTCTTTAACCATTTTTGCAAGCTCATCAACCTTTCCACTTCCAATCTGATATTTTGAGCTTGGTGCTCTAACCTGCTGAATAACCCCTACTACCTCATAACCTAAAGTTTCAGCTAAACTTTTAAGTTCGTGAAGAAGACTTTTTTCACTAGGAAGTCTACGTTCAACCAGTATTACCTTCAGATTTTTCACCTTTCTTGGTTTTTTTGTTAAGCATAAGCAAGTCTCCTATGGTTAACCCAGCTGGCTCATGTTTAGCTTGTCTAAGGATTGAGGATGTTACTGGTGAGGGTGATTCATGGGTTAGAAGAGTTACCCCTAAAACATGCTCAATTTTTTTGGCTACATGTATACTTGGAGCAACTTTTTCAGTTTCAATTTTACTTATAAAAGAGGCTTTTTCACCTATTTTTGAGGCTAACTCTTCCTGAGTCCAACCTTTTTTTTCTCTTGCTGTTTTAATCTTAAACCCGTAGTTTTCAACCAACACCAAACCCTCATCTATAGGGGGTGGCGTAGTTTTAGGGGTTAAAGGTTTTAAACTTATTCTTGGCTGAGGCTTTTGAGGGACTGGTTTCCATGTTTGACTTCCATGTCTTGCACATTCACCACATACTGTAAGTTTAGCCTGTTCAACAATAATCCTATAAGGTTTTCCTTGAATCGGCCTACCGCATATTTCACAACGCATAAAATCCTACCTTAATCTAAACTTGGGGAAACAAAAATTTTAAGGTTACCTAAACCATCCATGGTTAATCTTCTACTCCATGTCTAACCTTTACCGCCACCCCTCTTTTAAACGCTAACATTTCCCTTCCACTTAAAACAGCTTTTCCAACAGCTAAAACCTCATCATTATCATCAACCACAACAACCTCTTCACCTGGTCTAATCTCTAAATCCACATCCTTCACATATTTAGCAAAAACATCCCTTCCCTTCCTAACAAATTCAACAGCCTCCTTTTGAACCACAACTCTAAACCTTGGAGGAGCAAAACTTTTAACTATTCTTTTAAACCCCTCAACCGTTAAACTAAGATTTCCTGTTGGTTTTAAGGTTGCAAGCAGCTTTCCATCAAGATAAACCTCCTTAACCTTACCCGTCCTACTTGAAAATCTTACCTCTATGTTTTCTGGAAAAAGTACCCTTCCAACACCACTACCAAACTGGTAGTTTGCAATAGACCTAAGCTTTTGAAGAACATTCAAACCCGACAACCCAAAAATTTAAACATATAATGCACTGCAGTGCAGTGCAATGCACACACCTTTAACCTTTTTCTGACTTTTGAAGATAAGCTGCTGCACAATGTTCACAGCAAAAATAAACTTTTTTACCTTCAATCTCAACCTCAACAGGCTTTTCAACAACTCTTCTTCCACAAGCAAAACACCGCATTTTTTCACCTCTAAACAACATTTTTCTTAGCTGAGTGTAAGCTATAAGTCCAACCAATATTATAAAGCTTAAAGTTTTTATCATACCCATCCAACCAAACAAAAACCATAAGCAAACAAAACAGAAAAAACAATTATAGACGCCACATAGAGAAACGCTGTCTCCTTACCCATAGACTTCCCAACCACAAGAATTGTTGACAGATTTGTTGCTGGACCTGCAACAAGAAAAACCAGACCTGCCGCAGAATGCATACCTTTCGCAACCAAAGCAGCAACAAAAGGCACAGAAGCTGTAGAGCATATATACATAGGTGTACCAATCAAAACCATTAGAATTAACGGTATAATTCCCTTCCCCAAAAACTGTTCAATAAAGGTTGACGGAATCAAAGTTGCAACAACACCAGCTGTAAACAGTCCTATCAAAACATATAAGCCAATATCATCAACCATATCAATAAACCCGTATCTAAACACAGCTACAATCTTCTCTTTTCCACCCTTATTAGAATAGGAAGCCTCACAAAAACTACATACATCAACCTTTCCTGCTCTTTCAGACTTTTCACTTCTCTTTCCTAGTAAAAGAGAAGCAAGCAAACCTGTAATAAAAGCAACAGCAAAACATAAAACTACCTCTGCAATTGCAAACCTCCATCCAAGCATACCAGCAGCAATAAGGATTGTTGTAACTGTTGTTGCCGGAGTTGAAATAAAGAAGGCTAAGGTTGAGGCTTTAGATGCACCTTGACGGTAAAGTCCAACCCCAACAGGGATAACTCCACAAGAACATAAGGGTAAGGGTATACCTATGACAGTTGCTGTTAAAATAGACCTAAAACCTCTCTTTCCAAGATGTTTATATAAAAATTCTTGAGGCATAAAAACTCTAAGTAAACCTGCAAACAAGAAACCTATAAGAAGCCAAACCGAGGCTTCCCTACCATAAGTATAGGTGTTTAAAGCTATCTGAGTTAAAGTTTCACTTAAACTACTCATTTTCTCCTCAAACAGGAGTTATGGTAAAAGTTCAAATGGCTGGATAAGCTAAAAAAGTATTTGTTGAAATTTATGGTTTTCGATGAGGTGTTTTTGTGGAAAAACGGCTTTTAACTGGAAGAATAGAAAAAGGGCTTTCAAAAGAGGCTCAAGAATTTCTTGTTAAAGAGGATATAGAGTGGGACAGTCGTCTTATTGGTGAAGAAATTTTTGGAAGCGAAGCTCATACAATTATGCTTTGGAAAACAGGGATAATCTCAAAAGATGAAGCTAAAAAAATTCTTGAAGCCTTAGAGGAGGCTAAGACGTTATGGTTAGATGGGAAGTTTAAGCTTAAACCAGAGTTTGAAGATGTACATTTAAACATAGAAAACTTTGTTATAGAGAAAACTGGAATAGAGGTTGGAGGAAAGCTTCATACCGCTAGAAGCCGGAACGAACAGATAGTTTTAGATTTAAGACTTTACCTAAGAAAGGAAGTTAACGAAATAGCAAACCTTCTAGTTAGACTTATTAAAACATTTTTAGGCTTAGCTAAAAAACATTTAGAAACTGTTATGCCTGGTTATACTCATCTTCAACACGCTCAACCTATAACTTTTGCCCATTGGCTTTTAGCTTACACAGAAATGTTTTTTAGAGATTTAGAAAGACTTGAAAAAACCTATAGTTTTATCAATCTAAACCCTCTAGGTGTAGGTGCAATTGCAGGTACAAGTTGGCCTATAAACCGTAAAATAACAACAACTCTACTTGGATTTGATGAAA
>CAZAHF010000085.1:0-4388 GCA_964484995.1 uncultured Candidatus Bathyarchaeia archaeon
TCTTTAAGAAGAGTTAGCAAAAAAGAAAAACAGGAAAAGATGGCTGAATGGAAAAAGAAGAAGAAGGCTGAGGCTATTCTTGAAGCTGCAGCACAAAAAATTGGTTTGGATCCTAAAAAATTTGTGGGTGAGGTTCTTCCTGTTTTTGAAGAAAAGTTTGATACTGTTTATGCTGGGCTTGAAGAGGTTGTAGAGAAGGGAGAGGATATAGCTGAAAAAGTTAAGCTTCCAAAAGAATGGGTTAAAGCAATTTTTGAGGTTGCACAACCAAAAATTAAGCCTCCAAGAGTAAAGATTAAAGGTATACTTCAACTAACAACAACGGCTCCAGATGGGATAGATATAATAAAAAAGATTTTGGTTGGATGTAAATCTGTAAAAAAACCTAGAAAAGTAAAAATAGATATTTACACTGTTGGGGCTCCAAAATATATGGTTGAGATTGAAGCTAAAAACTATAAGGATGCTGAAAAAGCCCTTCAAGAAGTAGTCTCCTATGCTTTAAGAGAGATTAAAGAAGCTGGTGGGGAAGGGGAGTTTAAGCGTTAAATTTTTCTAAGTGAGTCTTTTTGAGTCCCTCTCTTCTAAGAAAATGTAGAAAATGTGGTGAGTATACCTTAAATCAGACAACATGTCCAAGATGTAGTGGTGAAGTTTACATTCCTATTCCACCAAAGTTTTCACCTGATGATAGATATGCTAGGTATCGTAGGATGATGAAGGAGGAAGCCAAAAAACGTTTAGAGGTTTCTACTTAACTTTTGGGGGGTGTATGACACTGCATTGCAGTGCATTACACGTTTTAAAGTCTTACTATTTGCCTTTAACTATTATGACTTGGGTTGTTGGTTTTGCTTCTCCACGGACAACATATTGATGGGATGGGGATGTGTAAACAACCTTAAAACTTTCAAATTTTACCGGTAAACCGCAAGCATAATAGATAAGTTTTCCTAGTAGAGTATTTTCGTCTGGAAGACCATTTCCATCCTTATCAACGCTTTCCTCGGTTATTTCTGGGTGGTATATGTGAGCTATTCTAGCCATCCAAATCCATTTTCCCTCATCCCCATAACCCCATGGTTGATGGTTTTTCCCTATGGGGAATGTTGTTAAAAAAACAAGGATATAGTCTGACTTGAAATATTTTCTTGAAAGTTTTAGTGCTGTCTTTTCGTCTGAAAGTAAAACCTGGCCTATATGGGCTATTTGAGTTGTGTTTATGGTTGCATTATCCGCAACACTTGTACTATTTCCACCAATAGCAACCCAGTAACCATAATCCCACCAACAAACAACAGGCGTTCCAACCGGAACATTTTTGCTTATCCATTTTAAAGCATCAAACCAATCTTCACGATACTCTTTGATGGGTACACTTGCCGAAGCTATTGTAACCGGCATATAGGCACTATCTAAACCTCTCATAAAGCTTGGTGCTAGGGAAAGTATTAGAATAAAGACAAAAATAAGCCCAACAATAGGGTTGATAGCAGGTAACGCTTTTCTTTTTTCTTTTGAAGGATGCCAAACATTTTTTATAGCGGCCATCAAAGGCTTTACTACACCAGTAATTCCGTAGGCTGCAAGTAAGCAAACGGCAGGTGCCAAAATTAGGTTAAGCCTAATAAACGAGGATGCTGTATAAACAGAGGTTAAAGCGAAAAGGATAAGATAAACATCAACAGGTCTTCCTCTTTTAAAAGCAAAAAACAATCCTATAACCATTAGGAAAAGTAAAGTTCCAAATCCATAGTAGAATGTAGCCCATGTACTCATTTTATGTTCTGCTACAGACTCAACAATAGGAGCAAATGGGGAGGTTTTTCTAACTATGGGGTTAACAACAGCTAAAAACTTTGTAGCAAGAGGTGAAACAATACCTGAAAAGTATAAGCCAGCAGAAACAGCAATAACTAAAGCTACACATACAACAGCTGGTAAAAGGGTTATTTTAAACCTAAAACGTCTTAAAACCTCATAAAGAACCAGTAAAAGAAAACCTGCTAGAACAGAAAGAAAACCTAGGCTTGTTAATAGGCTATGACCAGGTCTTGGGAACGGTAAGGTTAGAAGAGTGCTTACCACCATAACTATCGTGTAAGTAACCAATAGTCTTCTTGTATATTGTCGAATTAGAATTGAGATTAAAACATAAAGTGGGATAAGCCCAAGCATATAGTAGAAGGCTCCCCATGAAATGTTTAGGTAGGCTAAGGCTAAACCTGCACCAGCTGAGTAGAGGATTGTTGTTCTAAACGGTTTTTTCTGGTTTAATGCTCTAAAGAAGAGTAGACTAAAAAGAACTATTGCAAAAATACCGACACTTTCATGCTTAAAAAAACCTAGAGTTGTTCTTCCAATATAGGCTGTGTTTAAAGCCAAAAAAAGTCCTGCAAGAATTCCAGTTTCACGTCCACCAACATCTTTACCCCAAAAATACAGGGTTAAACAGGTAACTGCCGCCATAAAGGGTGGAAGATAAATTGCCACATCTAAAAGTGAAATCTTTAACCCTAACCCTTTAAGCAACATGTAGAAAGCTGCTGCTGTAAGAGGTAAACCCATAGGTGTTGAGGAAGCTACATGTCTCCCATAGGGAAACCATGTTCTTAAATCAATCCAGCTATCCTTAAAAATCCATTCTACACCATTTTCAACTATATGTTTTGCAACATACCAATGCCAAAACGGGTCAAACTCACTTAGATATGCGCCCCATTTTAAGGGTAAAATTCTGACAGTAAAGGCAATAAAGAATATTAGGATGAGGCAGACAACATGAATTATCCAGCTTACCTTAAAACTCCTAGGTTTGTAAGCCTGCCGTATTAAACCTACGAAACCTTTAATTTTCATAGGAAGCTTTCCTCAAGTGTTAGGTCAACTTTAAAGTTAAGTAAAAATTCCGATATATCATTTATTATTGTTTAAAGTTAAGCCTAAGATTAGGGTTAGGAAAAGTATAAAATTTTTTGGGTAGTTTATCTTTAGGAGAAGTTTCATAGGGAAGATTTGAGGTTTAACCATGAAAGAAATCAAAGAACCCTACAATCCAATAAAGTTAGAGGAGGAAATCCAAGACTGGTGGAGGAAAAATAGGATTCAAGAAAAAGTGTTTAGGCTTCATGAGGGAAAAGAGCTTTTTAGTTTTTTGGAGGGTCCACCGACAGCAAACGGTTTTATGCATATTGGTCATGCTAGAGGAAGAACAATGAAAGATATTGTTTTAAGATTTAAAACCATGCTTGGTAAGAATGTTTGGCGGAAAGCAGGATGGGATTGTCAAGGATTACCCGTAGAAATTGAGGTTGAGAAAAGATTAAAAATAAAGTCTAAACGTGATATTGAAAAGATAGGTTTTGATGTTTTTGTTGAAGAATGTAACAGGCTTGTAGACTTCTATATTGAGCATTGGAGAAAAAACTCTGAAAGATTAGCTGTTTGGCTTGACTATGATAACGCTTATGAGACAAGAAAAGACGACTATATAGAGTTTGTTTGGTGGTTTGTTAAAAAAGCCTATGAGAAGGGGTTATTAAAAGAAGACCTAAAAGTTGTTCCAACATGTCCAAGATGTGAAACCCCACTTTCAGGTCATGAAGTAAGTTTAGGATATGCAACCGTAAAAGACCCATCAATCTATGTAAAGTTTAGGCTTAAAGAAAAACCAAACGAATATGTTCTAATCTGGACCACAACGCCATGGACTCTTCCTGGTAATGAGGCTGTTGCTGTTCATCCTGAAGCAGACTATGCAAAGGTAAAGGTTGGAAATGAAACATGGATTATTGGTGAGAAGCTTGTTGGAAGGGTTATGGAGGAGTTAGGAGTAAAAGAATATACCGTAATTAAGGTTGTTAAAGGTAAAGTCTTGGAAGGAATAAAGTATATTCATCCATTAATTGAGGAAACACCTGCCCATAAAACCCATACAAACCGTTTTGACCACACAATAATTTGTGGAGAACATGTAACCTTGGAGGAGGGTACAGGATGTGTTCATACTGCTCCTGCACATGGACCTGAAGATTTTGATATTGGAGTAAAGTATGGGCTTCAGGTTTTCTGTCCAGTAGACCAAACTGGACATTTTACTGATATCGGAGGAAAATATTGTGGCTTATACTTTAAGGATGCTAACCCTATAATTTTAGAAGACCTGAAGAAAAAGGGTTTACTTGTCTACTATGGGGAGATTGAACATGAATATCCTTTATGTTGGAGATGTGAAACCCCACTAGTCTATAGGGTTGATAAACAGTGGTTTTTGAAAGTTTCAAGCTTAAGAGAAAAACTTGTTGAAAAAAATAGGATGGTAGATTGGACTCCACGGTGGGCAGGGGAAAACAGGTTTGGTGAATGGTTAGCTAACGCCGAAGACTGGT
>CAZAHF010000086.1:0-4234 GCA_964484995.1 uncultured Candidatus Bathyarchaeia archaeon
CTTTCTAAGCTTCTCACGTAAATCACTATCTATCTTAGCAGATACTGTTACGTATGTCAAGGATACCACATAAAAAGTAACACCATAAAATAATACTTAAACGTTACTAACCAGTAAAAACCTCCCTTTTTGACTTGGTTGAGAAGAAACAGGTTGGTGTTGTGTTTGTTAGTTTTAAGGATAGGCTTACAAGGTTTGGCTTCAAATATTTGGAGCGTTATTTCGCCTCCCATGGTGTTAGAATTGAGGTTGTTAACGGTGAGGAGTCTAAGGATGCTTGTCAGGAGCTTGTAGAAGACCTAATAAGCCTTGTTTCAAGCTTTGCAGGCAAACTTTACGGCTTAAGAAGCCATAAGCAAAAAGAGGTGGTTGAAGGTGTCAGGAAACTCTTCACCCAACCAAGTTCCGCTAGCATACCCGGCTGAAATACCCCACACCTTAAAAGTTTAGCCTATAACTTAGAGAGCCTAGTTAAACGTCTGGTAAACCAAACAGAAACCATTAAAACCATCACAAAAACATGCACAAAAACCTACATAAAATGGAACGGTATCCTCAGACGTGTCGCCCTGTTTAGGTGTGTACACCAATGCGTACGCGGGCTACAAATGCTCACGTATGTCGAATCCCATGAGTACCATTAAATTCACACTAAACATAAGTTTTTAAACTTTACCAAAAAATTAGCTCAAGAGATAGAAAAAGTTTGAAATATGCTAGTTTGTTGCTATTTTGATGTTTTTATGGGTAAAAGTTAACACAAATTATAGGTGAAACAGTTTTTAGAATCTTAAAAAGTGGGAGAGGAATAAAAAGATTTGTTTATGCTAGTTCTATAGCTGTTTATGGTCAACCTTCCCATAACCCTGTAACGGAGGATGAAACCTGTAAACCCCTTTCCTTCTACGGGATTTCAAAACTAGCTGGAGAATATTATGTGCAACATTTTTCTCGTGAAGGTTTACAGACTACATGTTTTCGTATGTTTTCCGTTTATGGTCCAGGTCAGAATATGGAAAATCTTAAGCAAGGGATGGTAAGCATCTATATGGCTTACCTTTTAAAGGGAGAACCTATTGTGGTAAAGGGTAGGATGGATCGTTTTAGAGACTTTATCTATATCGATGATGTTGTCGAGGCGTGGATGAAAACCCTAGATAATCCAGAGTCTTTTGGAAAAATATACAATCTTGGGACTGGGAGAAAAACCTATGTTTACGAGTTGATTAGGGAAGAAATAAAGGCTTTTGAGTTAGACCCAAACTCCTACCCAATAGTGTATGAAAAACCAACTTCAGGGGACCAGTTTGGTTTGTATGCTGATATTTCTAAAAAAAGATGAGGTGGGTTGGACTCCAAGGGTTAGTTTAAGTGAGGGAATTCAGGCAATGGTTAAGTGGGTTAAAAACAAGTATATACAAAAATAGATTTATTTCTTGGTTTCTACCTAAGTTTAGGGTCTTAGGTTGAAGGTTAGAGTTAGGTTTTTTGCGGAGCTTAGGGAGGCTGTTGGTGAAAAGGAGAGAATATTGGAGGTTAAAGACCTACTAACTTTTCATAGTCTATTAAACATGCTGGTAAACATTTATGGTGAAAAGTTTAAGAATGGGTTTTTGATGAGAAGGGTGATTTGTCTGAAAATTATATTTTTTTGGTTAATGGTAGGGATGTAAGGTTTCTTGGTGGTTTAGATATGGTGTTACGGGATGGGGATGAGGTTTCAATTTTTCCTCCGGTTGCAGGAGGTTAAAGTTTGGAGAAAGTTAAGATTGTTAGAAGAGGGGAGATTAGGTTTCAGGAACTTATAGAAAAATTGAAGAGTAATCCCAGGGTGTTTGAGTGTGGGGCTATAGCTTGTTTTCTTGGTATTGTTAGGGGTGTTGGGAAGGATGGAAGTAGGGTTAAGAAGCTTTTTTATGAGGCTTGGGAGGAAAAAGCCTTCGAGGCTCTAACAAAAATTAGGGAAGAAATCTTAAGTGAAAATAAAAACCTTGTAGACTTGTTAATTTACCATGTGGTTGATGAGCTTCAACCCGGAGATGAAACTGTTTTTATAGTTGCGGTGGGGAAGCATAGAGGAGATGCTATAAATGCTGTGGCAAAAACGATAGAGGAGGTTAAAACAAAGCCTCCCATCTGGAAAAAAGAGTATACGGAGAAAGGCTCATATCGGGTGGAGGAATAAAGGGTTACCTAAACCAGTTATAAGTTTTACTGTTTCTATAGCTTGAGTGAAGCTAAACTGTTGGTGTTCCTCCAAAAACTGGGGGTTGGCATAGTTTCGGTTGGTTTTGTTGGAATTAGATATTGAGACATTGTTCTTTGCCTAGAAAAACAGTCATAATTCTTCCTTCAAACCCATGAACAGTCGCAAGATAAATTGCCGCCAAACAACCTAAAACCACCAACACCAGCAACAACCTTAACCTTTTTCAGCTTCTTTTGACAATCTAAGCCAAAGCCGGAAACTTTTAGCCGTCTATTGTAACGTTTAATCTCTTCTAGGGTTAAACTATCCAAAACATTTTCACCATTAAAATATCCCCTTATAAAACAACTGTAGGAAGGAGCATGTTATATGGTGGGTTGTTAAAAAGAAAGTTTAAAGCCTTAACTTAAAAACTTTTATCCTTTCTTGTGTCCTTAGGAAACAGAAAAAGAGGGGAAAGTTTATTTGAAGAGATGATGGGCTATTCTTTAGAATAAGGGTTCCGGCTGTTATACATATAAGCAAAACCATAAAAACACTAGAACCAATCATGGTAAAATGGGTGAGGTTGTAGCTACTCCTAGAGTTAATATACAAATACTTGTTAACCATGTTACCACTAGAAACCTTAAAACTTTAAAGCTTGGAAGACAGCCTTTAAACCTTCTGTAGCCGTAAAGGAGGATTAAAGCTAGAGGGCTAAAGTAAGCTAAGCCTTTAAGGTGATAATTCCAGCCTTCTCCTGTTTCATAGTAAGCTTTAGCTTTCCAACCTTATCGGTTAAACCTTTACCTATCTCAATTTCGCCAGCCAAAATCTTTATCTCGACGTTTTTTAGGGGATTACCCTTAATATCTTTCAAAACAGCCTTTATAGTAACTCTCTACCTCACCAAAACCTATCTAAACACTTTATACTTTACCTATACCCTTCATCCTTATGCTTTTAAAAGGTGTACTGGTGGAGATTAATGAAACTCTCTAACAAAATAAATCAGTTTTTAGAAGACTTACTTTGGTGTGGACATAACGGTATTCTTAACTATTTGGGAAACATACTTCTATATGGATGGGTGAGGTTTTTGGGTCATACCTTAGTTAGGGTTAAGGTTATCAATCCGTTGAACAGTAAAGAGATAGATGTTGATTTGCTTGTGGATACTGGTTCAACTTATACTTGGGTTAGGTGCTGGAAGCTTAAAAGTTTAGGTTTAAAACCTACTGGAAGAAGGAGGTTTCGAACCATTAATGGGAAAATAGTTGAAAGAGAGGTTGGGGAGGCGAGAATCGAGTATGAGGATGAAAAAGCAACATGTATGATTGTTTTTGGAAAAGAAGAGGATGTTGAAGTTCTGGGTGTAACAGCACTTGAAAACCTAGGATTAGAAGTAGACCCTATAACAAAAAAACTGAGAAAAACTGAAGCACTACTTGCAGTTTAACCTAGCTTAACATCTTTTATATTTTGATGTTCCTCAGCTAAAGCCTTTACCAGTCATAATCCATAACGGTGCATTTAGATCTTTTCTTGCTGGATGCTTGTTTAACCATTTAAGCAAATACCTGTAGGGATGTAACTACTGGGATTGTTTTTAGCCCTGTTTTCCCCTTCATTGTAACTAAGCAATATTCATCCCCAAATTTTATGCCTCCAATTTTCATTGTTAGGATTTCTCTTAGCACTTGTTTCATAGGCTAAGCTTATCAAAGCTTTATGCATTGGATGTTTAGCCGCAATAAGCATAGCTTTAACATCTTCAACTGTTAGTAGGTTTTCTGGTGTTATTCTTGTTTTATCGTCTTTAACATTTCCAAGCTTTATGGTTAAACGTAAACCTCCAAATACTGGAAAGGTTGAAAGGTGTTCACAAGGAGCTTGTGAGATGGGTAGGGGAGAGAAGTCTCATCAACTGTTTTTCTATTTTTTTTTCTGTAGAATTACTGGAAAAATTTTATATTTCTTAGTGTCTAAGTTTTTTCTTAGTGGATTTTATGATTCTAAGTAAGGTTAGTAGGAAGTGGTTGG
>CAZAHF010000087.1:0-4196 GCA_964484995.1 uncultured Candidatus Bathyarchaeia archaeon
AGCTGGGACCTTTGGGGTGGTTACCCAACAAACATGGCTGCACTTCAACTCTTAAAAGAATGGATGGCTGAGGAGATAGGGGTTGAGGATGGTGAAATTATTGCTTTAAGTAAAGGTCTCCACATCTACGACACCGAATGGGAGCTGGCAAAAAAAGTTGTTTCCCCAAGAACCAGGTTAGAATAACTTATTAAGCAGCTAGATAACCCTTGATTTTGGACTTTCAAACTCAACTCTTAAAGTCATACCCATAATGCTTTTTGCAAACTCCTTTAAAACCTGAATGTCTCCAGGAAGTTTTCTCATATCTTTTCTTGGTATAACTACCTTTGTTTCCTCAGACCCGTCTGGAAGCCAAATTTTGTTGATTGTTAAAATTGAGGCTGGAGCAAAAAGATATTCAAGAAAACGTCTTGGCTCATCATTATAAGCCAAAATTCTTACTCTTCTTTTACCAGTTTTTTCTGAGATTTCACGTAAAATTCTACCACCATAACTAAGAATCTTAGAAACATCTCCTCTATCAACAAGAATAACCAGGTTATCTCCAGACTCTATAGCTTTATGGAAATATACGGTTTGAAGTGCAGGATACTTGTTTTCAAGATCAAGTAAAACTTTTGCAACTTTAAGGTCTAGCTGGGAGACTTCCCCAGACCTAACCTTCTCTTCACATTTTGGGCATAGTATGCCACTTTTAAGGTCTACAGCGCAAATTTTTGTTAACATTCTGTTATATGTTAAGAAAATAGTGTTAGGTATTTAGGGTTTATGGTTAGTTTTCCATAGCTAACCTAAATTTCTATGGTTTGAAGGTCTTTTGCAACAATAATCTCTCCTTTAAACTCTTTTGAGGCCTGCTTAACATACTCATCCTCATTTTTAGTATTACCTGGAAAAAAATGGGTAAGAACAAGAATGTCTACATTAGCCAACCTAGCAATCTTTCCAGCTTGAGAAGCAGTAGAATGATTGGTTAATGTAGCTATATCCTCCTGGCCATCAAGAAAAGTTGTATCATGAATTAAAACATTACAGTTTGATGCAAATTTTGCAAGAGACCTATAAAACCTTGTATCCCCACTATAACATACACTTTTACCATCTCTCTCAATCCTATAAGCCAAATTTTTTGGCTCATGTTTTGTTAAAAAACATTGAATCTCCCCGATTTTTTCCTTTCCTTTAAGGGGAGTAAACTTTAAGTTAAAAATTGTGTAGGCATCAGGTGTTTTCATAGTTTTTAGCATACTTTTAACAACCTTCTCTATTTTTCCATAACCCATTATTTCTATAGGCTCTTTATACCCTTCAAGTTCTAAAGCCCAAAGTAAGGGAATAAGGTCACTTATATGGTCGGCATGATAATGGGATATGAGAATTTTTTTAATTCTTGTTAGGTCTATGTCCATTTTTCTTAAATTTATAACAGCACCAGTTCCACAATCCATCAGAATATCTTGGTCAATTAAAAAGCATGCACAACAACGTTCTTTAGTTACAGCTACACCACCTGAACCTATAAAGGTTATACGCAAAACTTTCACCCAAATTAAACCATGTTATAGCCTACATTTACACCAAAAAAATATAGGTTAGTTTATTTTTGGTTTTGCAGGTTTACCTAGAAAGCAAGATTTCAATGGTGCTAACGTTTGTTGGGATTCCTCCTTCTTCAGAAGCTATTTGCTCAGTGCCTATCTTTATATCCTTAACTTTAACATCTTGGAGAAAACGTCTACGAACTATTTCAACAACATCGACAGCTCTAGATATTGCTCTACCCCTAGCCTTAATGCATACCTCAGGCTCTGTTTGGAATAGTGTTAATGCGGCTAAAACATAGTTCATTACAGGTTTTTTGCCAACTAGGATACTGTTTGTGCGAGACATTTTTTCAGTTCTCCATGGTAGTTGTTGGTTCTTTGCTAGTAACCAGATAGTGGTACATTTAAAAAATAAATACGTTACGGTCTAATAAAGCTTAGGTATGTCCTAGAACCCTTTGGTGTTAGGGGGCGGGTAAGCATAAAATGAAGCTTTTTGAATTTGAAGCTAAAAACATCCTTCAAAAATATGGGGTTCCTACACCTAAGGGGAAGGTTGCAGCCACACCTGAAGATGCTAGAAGAGTGGCTGATGAGATAGGTAAACCTGTTGTTTTAAAATCTCAAATTCTTGTTGCTGGTAGAGGGAAGGCAGGGGGGATTCAGTTTGCATCTAACCCTGAGGAGGCTAACAAGATAGCCTCAAAAATGTTGGGTAGTGTAATTAAAGGATTAAAGGTTGAAAGTTTACTTGTCGAAGAAAAGCTTGATATTGCCTACGAGTATTATGCGTCTATAACTATTGATAGAGCCTCTAGAAGTTATGTTGTTTTAGCTTCAACTAAGGGAGGTGTTGATATTGAGGAGGTTGCGGAAAAGTTTCCGGAAAAAATTGTTAGGTTTAATATAAATCCTCTTTTTGGGTTTGCTGAGTTTCATGCAAGAAAAATTGTTAAAAAACTTGGTTTTAGTGGAAATGACCTTAGAGTTTTTTCAAACATACTTTACAGCTTATACAAGGTTGCTATGGATTATGATGCTGAGCTTGTTGAGACAAACCCTTTAGTTAAGACTTTAGACGGAAATTTTGTTGCTGCTGATGCAAGAATAATCATCAATGATGATGCTCTTTTTAGACATAAAGAGTTTAGTGAGAGAGCTCTTTTAGAATATGGTCCTAGAGAAGCTGAAGCAAGAAAACATGGTTTATCTTATGTTGACCTTAAAGGGAATATTGGTTGTCTTGTTAATGGTGCTGGTTTAGCTATGGCAACAATGGATTTAATCAAATTTTTTGGTGGAGAACCAGCAAACTTTTTAGATATTGGTGGTGGAGCAAGAGCTGAAGTTATTAAGGAAGGTGTTAAAATTCTTCTATCTAAACCTGATGTGAAAGTTGTCTTAGTAAACATTCTTGGCGGAATAACGAGATGTGATGAAGTTGCAAGGGGTATGCTTGAGGCTCTTAAAGAGTCTAAGGTTAAAAGACCTCTTGTTGTAAGGCTTGTTGGAACAAGAGAAGAGGAGGGTAGAAAAATATTGGAAGATGCTGGGATTCATGTTTTTAAGGATGTGGAGGAGGCTGTGAAAGAGGCGGTAAAAATTGTTAGAGGTGGATAATTTTGGGTATAATTGTTGGTAAGGATACAAGGGTTGTTGTTCAAGGTATAACTGGTAGGGAAGGAAGTTTTCACACGGAACTCATGCTTAAATATGGTACAAAAATTGTTGCAGGAACAAGTCCTGCTAAAGGTGGAACAACTGTTCATGGGGTTCCTGTTTATGATACCGTTGAGGAGGCTGTTCAACTAGAAAAAGCAAACACCTCAATAATTTTTGTTCCTGCAGCTTTCGCAAAAGACGCTATATTAGAGGCTATAGATGCAGGTATAAAAACAATAGTTGTTATTACAGAGGGGATTCCTGTAAAAGATACTGTTGAATGTATTGCTAGAGCAAAAGCAGAAAATGTAACAGTTATAGGTCCAAACACCCCTGGAATAATAAATCCAAGTGAGAAGGTTAAGGTTGGAATAATGCCAAACCATATGTTTTTACCTGGTGTTGTTGGTGTTGCCTCAAGAAGCGGAACCCTAACCTATGAAATTGCATGGGAAATAAGTAAAGCAAAGTTTGGGCAGAGTACATGTCTAGGTTTAGGTGGAGATCCGGTTACAGGATTAAATTTTGTAGAGGTTTTAGAGATGTTTAGAGATGATAGGGAAACAAAGGCTGTTGTTTTAATTGGTGAGATTGGCGGAAATGCTGAAGAGCTTGCAGCAAAATATATAGAGGAAACAAAATATCCCAAACCTGTTGTTGCTTATGTGGCTGGTAGAACAGCTCCTCCAGGTAAAAGGATGGGTCATGCTGGAGCAATAATTATGGGTAGAGTTGGAACAGCTCAAACAAAAATTGAAGCATTTAAGGCTGTTGGTGTTCCTGTAGCTGAAACACCTTTTGACGTTATAAAAATTTTGAAAGAAAAACTTAAAGGCTAGAAAAATTCTTTTAAAAGAAAAACAGCATAGTTAAGGGTTGAGAGGGTTACTCTTTGCCAATAACAGACTTTCTAAAGCGAAGTTTAGCTCAACAACATAGACTATACTATAAGATATGCCGAAAATGTGGTGCAAAAAACGCATCCAC
>CAZAHF010000088.1:0-4135 GCA_964484995.1 uncultured Candidatus Bathyarchaeia archaeon
TTAATCGTAATTTAATTTTTTATTAGTCGTTATTTCTAAAATAAAAATTACTTTCAGTAATTTTTTTAGTTGGTAAATTTTAAATATTTGTTATATTATACTTTAGATATTCCATCCTGGTGAATTCTATGGTTGAAAGAGGAAAGGAAACTCTAAGAACCTATGAAGAAATTAATGAGAAGATTAAACGTGGAGACATTGTTGTTATGACTGCTGACGAGTTTGTTGAATATGCAAAAACATACGGCGTGGAAACCGCAGCTAAAGAGGTTGATGTTGTAACAACAGGAACTTTTGGTGCAATGTGTAGTTCTGGTGTTTTTTTAAACTTTGGCCATTCAGATCCACCAATAAAGATGTATAAGTGTTGGCTTAATGATGTCCCAGCCTATGGGGCTATTGCAGCTGTAGATGTTTATCTTGGTGCTACAGCTTTAAGTGAAACAAAAGGACTTGAATATGGTGGTGGTCATGTAATAGAGGATCTTGTGGGTGGAAAAGAGATTGAGCTTAGAGGTGAAGGGTTTGTTACAGACTGTTATCCTCGAAGATATGTTGAAACAACAGTAGTTCTTGAGGACCTAAATCAGGCTATTCTACTAAACCCAAGAAATGCTTATCAACGTTATAATGCTGCAACAAACACAACAGACAGAATTCTTTACACTTATATGGGAACTCTTCTTCCCCGTATGGGAAACATAAACTTTTCAGGTTCAGGTCAGCTTAGCCCACTCTATAAAGACAAAAACTTTGAAACAATAGGAATTGGAACAAGAATTTTTCTTGGTGGTGGAATTGGATACGTGGTAGGTGAAGGAACCCAGCATAACCCGCAAAACCAGTTTGGCACCCTAATGGTTCGTGGAGACCTAAAACAGATGAACCCCCGATTTTTGAGAGGTGCAACTATCCATAAGTATGGTGTTACTTTGTATGTGGGTGTCGGTATCCCTATCCCAATAATAAACATGGAAGTCGCCAAATCTGCAAGCCTCTCTGACGAAGAAATTTTTACAAACATCCTAGATTATGGTGTCCCCTCAAACAACCGTCCTAGTCTAGGAAGAGTCTCTTATGCTGAGCTTAAGTCTGGAAAAGTTGTTTTAAACGATAGGACTATTCCAGCTTCTCCCCTTTCAAGCTTTAAGAAAGCAGAGGAAATAGCTGAAACACTTAAACGGTGGATTCAAAATGGAGAGTTTTATGTTTCAAGACCTGTTGAACTTCTTCCAAACTATAGAGAATTTAAACCTCTAAAGATTAGGAAGGTTGAACCTAGGGTTAAAGATGTTATGACAACAAAAATTATAACAGCAAAACCATCCGACGATATCCGGTATGTAGCAAATCTTATTGTTGAACATGGTATAGACCATGTGCCAATAGTTGATGAGGAGGATAAACTTATTGGGATAGTAACTTCTTGGGATATAGCAAAAGCTGTTGCTCAAAACAAGAAAAACCTAGAGGATGTTATGACAACAAAAGTTATAACAGCAAAACAGAACGAGGCTATAGATGTTGTTGCCAAAAGACTTTCAAGCTACGGAATTTCAGGTGCACCTGTTATAGATGAGAAAAACCATGTGATTGGTGTTGTTACAACAAACGACCTTGCAAAACTTTTAGAAAGGAGGAAGTATGTATGAGGTTTAGGCTTATCTACAACCATAAAACTTTAGGTAGACCTATTCTTGCAGAAGCAGTCTTAAAAACAGGGGTTCTTATAAACATCTTAGAGGCTAAAGTTACTCCAACAGCAGGAGAAATAATGGTTGATATCCCTGTGTCAGGTAAAAAACTTAGAGAAGTTGTTGAGATTTTTGAGAATGCTGGTGTAACTGTAAAAGAGATAACTCAGGTTCTTGAGATAGATATGAATCGTTGTATGGGTTGTGGTGCATGTGTCTCACCATGCCCAACTCAAGCATTAAAGTTTACGAAAGACTGGGAGATAGAGTTTGACGAGAAAAAATGTGTTAGATGTATGATTTGTGTTGATGCTTGCCCTGTTAAAGCCATAAGATTTACCTAAAGGCTTAGTTGGTGGAGAGGAAAAATGATGGTAAAGGGAGGCCGACTAAGCTTTAGAAAGGGTCTTTATAGGTTAAGGTTTAGTGTTAAACAGTCAAATCTTCTAGTTGTAAGTGACAGGTTAATGGCTATAGAGAAAGCTGTAGAGTCTGTTTTACATCATAGAAATTTGCTTGAGGACTATATCCGTAAAAATCCAGCTTACCTTTTTGCTTTATCACCTATTAGGGTTAGGGAGGAGGCACCAAAAATTGTTAGGTTAGCTGCTGAGGCTGGTGAACAAGCTGGGGTTGGCCCTATGGCTGCTATTCCAGGAGCCTTAGCTGAACTTATGGTTGAAGATATGAAACCCTATAGTCTTTCTGTTAGTATGGTTGAGAATGGTGGAGAAATAGCTGCTAACTCAAAAATACCTTTAAATGTTGGTGTTTATGCTGGTTTTTCACCTGTCTCTGGTAAGATTGGTTTTAGACTTGAAAGAGAGGATTTTCCTGTTGGTTTAGCTACAAGTTCGGCTACGGTAAGTCATGCTTTAAGTTTTGGTGAGGCTGATTCTGTAATAGTTTTTTCAGATTCAGCTTCTTTATCTGATGCTGCAGCAACAGCTATAGGCAATATTGTGAGGGGAAAAGATGTTGAGGGTTCTGTTCAAAGGGGGTTGGAGAAAGCTGAGGGAATCTGTGGGCTTAGAGGGGTTATGGTTGTTAGAGGAAAATATGTTGGTGTTGTTGGTAAACTTCCAAAAATGTTAGTTTTAGATGGTGATTTTAGGGGGATGTTTGAGGCTTCTAACATGGTTTTTCTCTAAAATTATAATACTTACCATAAAGGTAAGTTTCTTTCCTAAACGTAAAGTATATATACCTTAAGCCACAATTTACTTTCTGGGGGCAACAATGTATACAAGAATCAGAAAACTAAGGATAACAACGAAAGATGGAAAAACAATTTTAGAGGAGGAGGTAGACACTAGAACAATCTCAGTAGGTGACTTAGATTCTCTGATAGAACTTTTCCGTATAATCTCAAGTGAAAGCAGGTATAAGATAATCCGCTTTTTAGCTGAAAGAAAAACTTCAAGCTTTAAGGAGCTTTGTGATTCTTTGGGTTATAGCCAAAAAACTATTGCTCAATCTTTGGATGATTTACTTAGAGTTCATGCGATAACACGGAGCCCTGAGGGCTATATGCTTTCAACAGTTGGAAGACTTTTGCTTTCTCAACTTAGAGAGTTAGCAGCTATTCTTAGGAAGATTAGGGAGTTTGAAGATCTAGTTATGGAGTTTGAGTGAACTTACTTTTATGGTAAGTTTCTTTCTCTAAAGTAAAGTTTATATAGGGGTATTGCAATTTATTTTTTGGTAATAAACTTACCTAAAAGGTAAGTAACTAACCTAAACATGGAGGTGAATAAAAAATTGAAAAACGAAATCAGACTAAAAGTAGCCTCAGCAACCCAAAGGGATGCTGGAAGAGGAATTGTACGTATCGACCCACGTATGATGGCTAAGATTGGAATATCAACAGGAGATATTGTAGAAATTGAGGGAAAAAAGACTACAGTGGCTATTGTTTGGCCAGCATACCAAGAAGACAGCGGACTTGACATTATAAGAATGGATGGTGTAACAAGAAGCAACGCAAAAGTAAGCATAGGTGACACTGTAATAGTTAGAAAAGCTGAAGCTAAACAAGCCTCAAGAATAATTCTTGCACCAACAACTCCATTAAGGTTTGACGAGGGATTTGAGGATTATGTTAAACAGTATCTTATCGGCCGCCCAGTTGTTAGAGGAGACAGTGTTGTTATTGGTGTTCTAGGTCAACCACTCCAATTTGTTGTGGTAAACACTCAGCCAGCCGGTATTGTCCAAATAGCACCAGCAACCACAGTTACACTTCAAGAGAAACCAGCTAGCCAGATTGAGGCTATCCCAAGGGTAACCTATGAGGATATTGGAGGCTTAGATTATGCAATTCAAAAAATTAGGGAGATGGTTGAGCTTCCACTCAAACATCCAGAAGTCTTCAAAAGACTTGGTATAGATCCTCCAAAAGGGGTTCTTCTTTATGGTCCTCCTGGATGTGGTAAAACTTT
>CAZAHF010000089.1:0-4129 GCA_964484995.1 uncultured Candidatus Bathyarchaeia archaeon
AAGAAAACCAGAGATATCATCAAGCAACAAAATCTAAACTTTTCCAATAAACCAAAAAATTATTCGTTTCAGAAAGCTAGACTTATACCGCGCTAGGATGTTGCTATTTTGATATTTTCATGTTAATTCTCATGTTAGCCTTATTATCACCCTTATTTGCTCCACTTCAAGACATACGCATATAAACGTTAACTTCCAGAATTTAGCAACAGCCTAGCGCTAGAAAGGAAGAGTCTTAGAGAAAAGGTTAATTGCTACTTTCAGTAGTTTAAATGTTGTTGGTTATGACTACGATTACGCTTGATTTTCCAGAAGAACTTCTAGCAGTCCTTAGAAGAAGGGCTGATTCTGAAGGTAAATCCTTAGAGGAGCTTGTTAGTGATGCTGTCTTCAGTTATTATGGTATCGATAATCCGAAGATCAGAACTGAAGTCCACCTAAAGCTGTGTGAAAGGCTTCTTAGGGAGGGTGAAGAGTTCCTAGTGAAAAAGGATTATGTTCAGGCATCTGAGAAGTTTTGGGGTTCAGCCTCACAGATGGTTAAGGCATTAGCAGCTGAAAGAGGTCTAGAGCTTAGAAGCCATGGAGAGCTCCACAAGTTTGTGGCGGAGCTGACGAGGGAGAGTAGAGACCCTGATGTTAGAAGGCTATGGCAATCAGCAACCTCCCTACACCAAAACTTCTACGAAAATTGGCTTCCACCAGAGATGGTTAAAGGAAATGCTGATGACGTGAAAATGCTCATAGAAAAACTCAGAAAACTACTAAAACGATGATCTTAGAGACAGCAACTAATAGTGTTTAGGTTGCAACTCCAGCAAGAAGTTTGCTTCAAGGCTTGTTGGAAAGATAGGTTAAGGTTTGACGTATGAGCGATTTCAATAGAAAATGTAAGGTTCTTGGAAGGGAGTTTGTTTTATCTCGGTTGAGGGAGCTGTTTGGTAGGCTTGAAAATGTTGAGTTTGCTGTGGTTTTTGGTTCGCTGGCTAGGGATGGTTTTACCAGTCATGATGTTGATATAGCTGTTAAGTTTTCTGGGGAGGTTGGCCTGCTTGAACTTGGTTGGGTTGTGGTTAAGGTTGCTGAAACCCTTAACATTAGCGAGGACCTTGTAGATGTCATCGACCTAGACCGTGTGCACCCCCAACTTCTGTTGAATGTGCTTAGGGAGGGTTTTGTTGTTAAAGGGGATAAGGAGGAGTTAGAAAGTTTTGTGAGGAAAGCAGAATTCTACTCCGACGCCCTGGTAGAGTTGAGAGAATGGGGTACGTTAGATCCTAACCCAAAACCTAACAAAGCCATCCTTAATTCTAGGGTTGAAGAAATTAGGAGGAATATGAATTTCTTAAGGGAAAATATCTTAAGAAAAGATGTTAGCGAATTCGGATATGGGGACATCCTCATGCTTGAGAGAGCTATGCACAGGCTTATTGAGGCCATGCTTGACATATGCGGACATCTAGTATCTATATATTCCTTTAGGGTTTGCGGAAAGCTACGGCGAGTATGCTTGGAAGCTTGCCAAAGATGGAAGAATGTCAAAAGACCTAGCTAATGACGTTGCTAAACCCGCCGATCTTAAAAATATACTTGTCCACAGATACCCTGAGGTTGAAGTCGGTAAATTGTATGATGCTGCTAAAGAAGTTACGGACAGGATAGCCTCAAAGTTTATCAAGTGGATTCAAAACATAAATGATGATCGTTAAAGCTAAGGTTGCATTAAAAGGCCCTAAAGAATCAGAAGAATGCGTAGCTTTAGTTGGCACTGGAGCCATAATGACGGTTGTGGATAAGGACCTCGCGCACTAGAACCCATATGGGATAACTGGCTAAGTGGACAATCCTTCAAACCTATCAATGAAGATATTCCAAAAAGATAATCAGTAAGCTAAAAATTCATGAAATTTAGTTTAATGTGGAAATAAAATTAGGATGATATAGCCTATGGTTAGTACTGAGAGAATTAAGTTCGTCAATAGTTTACTTAGCGAAGCTTATGCTTATGTGGATAAGGGTGATCCTGTTCAGGCTTCTGAAAAGCTCTATAAGGTTGCCGAAGAATGTATTAAAACGTTAGCAGAACATTTTAGCCTCGAAGAAGTTAAGGTGACCAAAGAAAAGGGCAGATGGACTGTTACATTGCTTGAAAAGGCCGTTGGAAAACTTGTAAGCAAGCTAGGTATGGATGTGGAACTTGGATGGGTTGAAGCAAACTACCTACACGTATGGGGCTTTCACGAAGTAAAATTAGATGTGGAAGACGTGAAAAGAAGAGTACCAATGATAAGGAAACTTGCAGAACTAACAGAAAAACACTCAACCCAAAGTATTCCTTAGCTAGGATGAGAAAGTTGAAGACCATTACAACCGACTGTGTAGGATTCATTGACTGTCAACTCGTTAAGAGTTCTTAGGTGAGAGTGGAAAGTGCATCAAAAACATTAACAGTTAAACCTAAACTTCCAGACCTAACAATAGATTTTGTAGAGGTCCCAGAAAAAATCGAGGCTGGAAAAGAAGCTACAATAAAAGTCTTGGTTAAAAACATAGGTGAAGCAGCCTCTGGAAGGTTTAGAGTTGAACTTAAAGCAAACAACCATAGGTAGAACAGACGTTTAAAAACTGCTGTAGAAGAAAAAACTTTAACATCCAAATGGACTCCTAAAAAACCTGGTAGAGGAGATAAATGAAGAAAACAACCTGCCATAACAACAATCAGTTCCTCCAGTAGCAGTCCACCAATACCATGGTATGTTACATACTGGTGGCTAATAACAATAATAGTAGCAGGCAGTAATAGTAATTATAATAGTATAATAGTACTGGTAACAATCAAAATAAGAAGGAGGTGAAAACTTGGAGAAGGATAGAGTTTTGGGTGCAGTTATGCTTGTAGGTGGAGTCATAGCATTAATAGTCTATGTTTCAGTCCTATTCTTTCTAGGTGGGTTTGCATGGTACCTTGCAATATCAATTGTAGCATTTATCGCCGTAGCTGCTGTATGTGGAATATTAGCCTGGATAGGCTACACACTAACAACAACACCAAAACCAATAGAAGAAATAGAAAAAGAAATAGAAAGAGAGACATATCGAGAAACCATGGAAAAACAAGAAACCTAAAAAAAATTAATTTTTTTAGGTTCAAATTCTTGACCTACAAAAACTATCTCACCATAACGCTTACACTTGTACTTTATATTATCTTTACTGTTTACTTTTTTAGCTTATGCTGGTGTGGTTTCTGTTAAGGTTTATCCTGAAAATCCTGTTCAGGGTGATGTTGTTAAGGCTGTGATAAGAGCAGATCCAAACGAAGAAATTCCTGTAACAATATCTTTTACAAAGGTGTTGCCTGTTGTTAACGATAAATATGAGTGGAGGATTAACGGTGTAAATATTCTCCAAACACCAAACAGCTTCACAATAAAAGCCTTAAACGTAAAAAATCTTCACGTAGCAGTTAAAATCCTGTTTTAAATAGGTAAAAACGCAGAAGCAAAAAACGGTGTAGCAGTAATATCTCAAAGCAACACACCACCAGGAACCTACGATGCAATAGTTTGTGGGGAAGCTGTTGAAGCCACATTAACAGTAACAGTACATGTAACAGCATTCTAAGCTTTTTCAGCAGCAACCCTAAACCTATAACTATTTTTTTAAGCTTCCTTAAACTCTCTAAAAGCAAGGTTAATAAATTCTTCAGCAAACCTTAAAGACTCCTCAACACCCCTATCAACCCTCACAAAAAGTGTAACTATAAAATTTTAAGGTAACCTTTCTTAGTTTATCCATCTACCTTAAGCTTTTAGACAGCTAGAATTGTTAAAATTAGGGATAGAAAAGGCTAAGAAATACGTGGAGTTCATAAAAAGTTCTATAAGTTTAAAAAGAGAAAGAAGTAACCTAAAGATTATTGTTAGAGGAACCTAAAAATTCACTATTATAGGTAAAACAAAATAAACGCTTTAGGTTGGCTTCCACATGATTGTTGATGAGGTTGAGTATGATAGGTGGATAAGGGCTTCAAGGGGGACTTTAAAATCTGCAAAAGGAGATTTTGAAAGAGGAGAATATAACTGGGTATGCTTTAAAGCACAGCAGGCAGCAGAATTTTCTGTTAAGG
>CAZAHF010000090.1:0-4100 GCA_964484995.1 uncultured Candidatus Bathyarchaeia archaeon
ACAGGCTGGTCTGCAGCAATAACAAGAATAGCACCATCCATAACCGCTGCACCTGAAAGCATAGTTGTCATTAAAACTTCATGACCTGGACAATCAACAAAACTTACTGCTCTAAGAAACTCTGTTTCAGAGCCGCAGTTTGGACATTTAGGAGAAGTGGTATAGTTGCTTGGAGGCTCACATACAGGACATTTATAGAAGGCTGTGTCTGCATAACCAAGCCTAATAGTTATTCCTCTCCTTAATTCTTCTGAATGTCTTGCAGCCCAAACACCTGTTAAACCTTGGATTAAGGTTGTTTTTCCATGGTCTACATGACCAGCAGTACCAATATTAATTTCAGGTTGAGCAGGTAGAGGTTTAACCAACTTTCCCTAGAACACCCCTTCTTATCCAAAGATAGGATTCTTTAAAGATTTAAGGATTCTTAAACATTTTCTATAAAATCTTAGGTTTTTAGCTTTACAGTGTTTTTTGGAGAAGAAATGTAAAAAAGCCTCCTAAAAGAACTTGAAACCAAAGTATAACAACTCTTATCATTAATGTTGCAGCTATGCTAAGGTTTGGTGGAACACCCATAACGGTGTAGAGAGTAGCCATCACAGACTCAACAACACCCACCATACCAGGTATTCCTACTGGAAGCATCTGGATAGTCATACCAATTGTGTAAACAAAAATTATGACTGGAAGACTTAAGGGATAATTTAATGATAAAAATACAAAATATGCCACGGTTACATCAAAAATCCAGGAGGTAAAAGCTAAACCTATAGAAGCCATAAGAGTTCTTTTTTTACCCATTAAAACTTTAAGACTTCCCTCAAACCTTAAGATAACATCTTCTAACATTCGAACAATACTTTCTAATTTTTTCCATTTTCCGATGAGGAAACGGGTTAATTTAAAGGTGAGACGAGAAATTATTTCTGGTTTAATACAAAGTAGTAGGATGAATAGTAAGGAGGCGAATGTAAATGTTGAGGCTGCAACCAACCCTTTAAATAGAATGGGTGAAACCTCATAAAAACTTGCTATGTATAGGAGACCTATCATTGAACCTGTTAGAAAGGGTACCGTACAAGCAATTCTATGAAGAAAGACTGTTGCTGTTATTGTTCCATAGTCTGCACCATTTTTACGGTTAACAAAGTAAATACGAGCAACTTCTCCACCAAGTGAGGCTGTTGGTGTTACAAGGTTAAAGAAAATGCTGCTCCATGTGGCTGCTAAAGCAAAGTTAAAGTTAAGATTTAGTTTTACAGTTTTAGTTATTACATACCAAGAGGCTGTGTAGAATATTACACCAATAACTAGAAAAAGAAAAGCTAAACCATAGACAGGTTTTTTAGCTAAAACAATATGTTCCGCTACAACCTTCAAATCTGACATGGTTAAAAGAAAAAAGACTAACAAGAGGAGGCCAACAAATAGTAGAAACAAGGTTTTTTGGCTTAGTTTAACACTGGCCTCCATAGGTCAAACCTTAGCTTTACATTGGTTTAGGCGGCTTAGTGACGGGTAAACTGATATTTGCAAACAAACTATAAAATGATTCTTTTTAGAGTGTTTTTCTCCAAGGGATTGGAACTGTGTCAAGTCTCCATTTTGGTTTAACAAAACTTTTTTCAACAGAAATTTTTACACCGTGTTTGTAAGCTAAAACCCCAGTCCAAGCTATTTGAGCACCACAATCTCCACTATATTCTCTGGGTACAACATAAAATTTTGCATTATGTTCTTTAGCTATAATTTTAAGCATTTCTTGAAGTCTCTTATTTGCTGCAACTCCACCAGTAAGCAGAAGCTCATCCTTTTCTGTAAAAGCTAAAACTCTTTCAGCAGTTTCAGCTAAAGCTGTAAATGCAACCTCCTGAAGTGAATAACTTAAATCTTCTCTACGACATTTTCCTTCTTTTAGCTTGTTTAAAACTGCTGTTAAAAGCCCCGAATAAGATACATTGTTACCTTTAACTGTGAGAGGTAAGTCAATAAACTTTTTTCCTTTTTCTGCATCAGCCTCTACCGCGGGACCGCTTGGTGTCGGTAAACCAGCCTCCCTTCCATATGTGTCAAGAAGGTTTCCAAGGGTTATATCTTCGGTTTCCCCAAAAACTCTCCATCGACCTCCAGCAAAAGCCACAACACATGTATGACCGCCTGAAACAAGCACAACCAAAGGGTCTTTAGCACCGGTTGTTAGTGCAGCTAACTCTATATGGCCTATTGCATGATGAACAGGAACTAGGGGAACCCCAAGATAGGAGGCTACTGCTCTAGCTGTTGTTGCTCCTGTTCTTAAACATGGGCCTAAACCTGGACCCTGAGAAAAAGCCACCGCCACAATGTTTTTTGGTTTAATTTTAGCCTTTCTAATCGCTTCTTGAAGAATTGTAGGAGCTACTGTTGTATGGTGTTGGGCGCTTTCTCTTGGATGAATACCCTTACCTAGAGGTGGTTTGTAGACTGCTTTTTCATCTGAAAGAATTTTTCCGTTAAGAGTAGCTACACTAACCCCAAAAGTGTGAGCTGTACTTTCAATACCTAAACAAACTTTAACATCCAATTTTTATACACTTCATAGGTATCCTAATTGGTTACCTTAAGTGTTTATTAGTCTAAGAAGCCTTAAGGCTTATTTCTTTTAGTTAAAGTTTAACATTTAAAGAAGCCTAGCTTATAGTGTTTGGTGTTAAAAGTGAAGCTTTTAAGGAAAGGTGCTGAAGCAAACATTTACCTAGCCAATTTTATGGGTAGAAAAGTTATTGTTAAAAGAAGAATTTGTAAAACGTATAGAATTAAAGAGATTGATAAAAAACTAAGGGATTATAGGACTATTCATGAAGCTCAACTTTTACATCAAGCTAAAAAGGTTGGTGTACCAACACCAATAATCTACTTTGTTGATAGGGAAAAATTTGAGCTTATAATGGAGTATATTGAGGGTATAAGACTAAAAGACTATCTTGAATCTAAAAATCATGGTAAAGCTTTAGAGCTATGTTTTAAGCTTGGTGAGCTTATCGGAAAACTACATAAAAACGGGATAATTCATGGAGATTTAACAACCTCAAACGTAATTTTAACCTCTGACTGGAAAATGTTTATGGTTGATTTTGGACTTGGATTTTATTCAACAACAGTTGAAGCACAAGGGGTAGACTTGTATCTTTTAAAACAGGTTTTTGAAAGCTTCCACTATAAGATAGCAAAAAAATGTTTTAATGCTGTTTTAGAAGGCTACAAAAAAATTGTTGGAGAAGAAAAATTTAGGGAGATTAAAGAAAAGATAGGGGAAATTAGTGTTAGAGGTAGGTATATTCCTCCAGAAGCAAGATTTCACCGTTAAAATAGGGGGATTGGTTGTGCATGACAGTGCATTGCAGTGCACTACACATATTTAAAGGAGTGGAAGTCCACCTGTAATCTTGTCTATAAGACTTTTTGGAGCTGGACCTATGCCTAGACATGTAACTGTTCCGGGTGGAAGCTCGGTTAATCCTCTGTCCTCAACTACAGCTAGTGGTAAACCAAGTTTTTCAGCTTTTTTCTTAAGCTCAAAAAGTTTTTCTTTAGATTCAACCTTAACAACAATTTTTCTTTGCCCTTCCTCAAACCATTTTTTCCACCAGTCCTCATGGGTTTTCCTAGCCTCTTCAGCTGCAGAAACGGAAGCATGGGCTATCTGAACACAAAGTTTACCTGCTGACATTTTTAGGTCTACTCTTACAACAATGTTTTGAGTATAGTTAAATTCACTCATTTTCCCTGTTAAACCCTCTTTGGTTAAGTAATACATATATACGAATTCTAAGGTTTTTCTGTTTAGTTTAAAACTTACCTATGTGCGGTGAGGATGAGCGAAGTAAAAATGCCTAAATGTAGTTCATGCAACAAAACAATTGTTCCAAGAGAGAATTTTGTTAAGTTTATTTGCCCTAACTGTAGTGGAGTAACCATAGTTAGATGTAAAAAGTGTAGAGAGTTTGGACGCCCATATAAGTGTCCAAAATGTGGGTTTGAAGGCCCCTAGAGACATTTGGTGGACCTATTTACGTTTCTCTGAAACAGAAAAAGTTCATACATATTAGGAAGAACTG
>CAZAHF010000091.1:0-4033 GCA_964484995.1 uncultured Candidatus Bathyarchaeia archaeon
ACAGCTCCTTCACCCATTTTTCCAGCTACAAGTCCGCTAAGAAAAGCTTCAGCCATCCCCATCCTGAAGAGTATAACTTTACTTTCCTCAACCATCGTTAGAGACATAAAAGCATAAGTTGCAGCTGGAGTAAAGAAAATGTTTGTTAAGATTATTGTTATAAATAGAAACACAAAGAAGGCCACATAAACAATAAAAGTGTAAGGCATCATCTCAGCTTTTCTTTCAAGCTCAAGGTTACGCATCTCCTGCACAGAGTTAGTAATAACTTCAAAAATGTCGTGAACTCTAGCTCCAGCTCTACTAGCCTCAACCATAAGCCTGGCAGCTCTCTTAGCTAAAACTGTTCCAACTCTCTCACCAAAATTAAGGATAGCCTCAGCAAAGGGTATACCCCAAGTAATCTGATTTGCAGTTTTTTTAAGCTCACCAGTTAAAGGCCCATACTCTCTTTTAGCAGCTTCCTCAATAGCCCTAACTAGTGGAAGACCAGCTCTCTGAGCTTCAGTTAGGTCTCTTAAGAGGAGAGGAATATTGTCATCACAACCAGAAATCCAACGATGTTCAAGAAAATATAGAACAGCAGGAATAAGACAAATCTCAATTAGAGCAAAAATTATGTAGTCGTCAAAAAGAGGTGAACCCCAAAGATATAGAAAATCAGCTACCAAGATAGTTAAGCCTATACCGATGGATGCAGCCCAACCAATTATTTTGTCTGTTTTTGAAATCCTAATATACATAACCAAGACTTAGCTAACCCTCCTTTGGCTGAATCAAGTCTATAAGCAAAACCATAAAAGCAGCCATAAACGGCAGATACACGTAGGTTAACAGCTGAAGAACCATAACGGTGTTTAGTCCAGCGATTAAAGGCATGGTTCCACCAAGAATAGCCATAACAATTAATAGGACAACAAAAATTAGTGGTGCAGCAACGAAAACAGAAATAAAGAATTCACCAAGTAAAGCAAGGTTATCTATAAATCTTCTAATTACAATTCTTCTTTTTGCAAAAGCGTTTCTTGCTTGAGCTTCAAGATACTCAGAAAGGTCTCCACCAGTTCTTAGGGTTGAGGAAACCCCCCAAAGTGCATCTGCAAAATCTCTTGAAGGGGCTTTTCTAGCATTCTCAGCTAAGGCTGAAAGGATATCCTTTCCAAAAACTGCTACATCTCTAATAAGCATTCTAGACTCTTCAGCAATTACAGACTTACGTGCAGCCTCAGCTTCAGCTAAAGACTTAAAAATCTCTTCAGGTATAGCTCCAGCCTTAGCCATAACAGCCATATAGCTTAAAGCATAAGGAAGTTCAGCTTCAAGTTTAACCTTTCTTGTATTTGCTCTTGAAGAAGGGTAAAACTTAAACACTATTAAGGTAATAAGGGAGGAAAAACCTGAAAAACCTGCACAATAGATTAAGCTTATCAGCCAATACATTTTTAGAAGAAAGAAGAGGAAGAAGAATCCTACAGCAAAAGGTATAATAAACGCAAGTAGAGTTGAAAATACGGTTAAACAAGCATACATTTCAGGTGTAATTCTCATACCAGACTTTGATATATCAATTCCAAGATAGTAGCGGAGAGCAGATTCTAGGCTTCTGGCTTTACCACCAAAAGTTTTGAAAGCTAAAGATTGAAAAGCTATTGAAAAGGTAGAAGGCTTATAGGTTGGTAGGGTAGTGGAAGGGTTTTTTCCTTTTTTACCAGTCTTTTTTGTTTGGAGCTTCAAGTTACTCCAACCTTTATCCGTTTATAAAGCCTATCCGGATTAGCATAGTAGTCACGAATAATCTTATTAACCTGCTCATAGTGTCTGATATTGTTTTTAACCATCCACTCTAGGATTTCTTTTCTACGTTCAATCTCCATTTCAGCTTCTTCCATTGTCATTCCACGAATCTTCACAATTTCCTCAAGCCTATAACTTCTTCTTAAACGTTCAAACACATCATTTACAGGATTCCAACGGTAAACCTCGTTTGTAATAAGTTCTCTTGTTGCAGGATCCATGCCAACAATCTCTGATAGGGTAACAATTCTTCTTAAAACTTTATCTCTAAAAATAACCCTTCGTTGAACAGCAATCAAGTCTAAGGTTGTTAGAAGTGTTCTTGGAATATTCATAGGTTCACTTTCAAGCCTATGAATCATAGCGTCAACAGATTCTGCGTGGATTGTACACATACCAAGATGTCCTGTAGCCATAGCCTGGAAAAGTGTGTAGGCTTCAGCTCCTCTAACCTCACCAACTATTATGTAGTCTGGTCTTTGTCTAACAGCAGCTTTAAGTAGGTCAAAAAGCTCTATGTCTGATGTTCTTCCACCTTCACCTCCAAGTCCTGTTCTTGTAACTTGTGGAAGCCAGTTTTCATGTAAAAGTCTAATTTCAGGTGTGTCTTCGATTGAGACAATTTTTAGGTCTGGTTTGATAAAGTTTGCTAAAACGTTTAGGGTTGTTGTTTTTCCGGCTGCAATTCCTCCAGCTATTATAACCGACACCCTATTTTCTATCATAAACCATAGGTAGGCTGCCATTTCAGGGGATAGTGTGTTGTATCTTATTAGGTCTGTAACTGTAAGTGGGTCTGCACGGAACTTTCTAATGGTAAAGCTTGAACCTTTTCTTGAAACCTCTCTACCATAGTTTAGCTGGATTCTGCTACCGTCTGGTAGGGATGCGTCAAGCATAGGTCTGGCTAGAGAAACATGTCTTCCAGACATGTAGGCTAGTCTGACAGCAAAAGTTTCAAGTTCTCCTTCGGTTTCAAAAACAATGTTTGTTGGGATTGATTCGTAGACTCTATGCCAAACATAAACAGGAACACCTGGACCGTTACAGCTTATATCCTCGATTTCAGGATCCTTCATTAAGCCATCAATCTTTCCAAAACCTAGAAAGTCTCTTATAAGGTAGTAGTTAAGTTTTTCTAGAGATTCTTTTGGAACCTTAATTTTATATTTACGTATAATTTCGCTAATCTTTGTTCTAAGGTATTTTTCAGCGTTTTCTTGGCTTCCAAGCTCTGTTAGGCTAACATCTAACTCGGCAACAAGAATATCCTTTATCTGGTCTAAAGCAGAAATTTCTTGGTTTGATAGTTTAGGTTCTATTAAGAGATATCTAAGTCCACCTGTAGCTGGGTTTCTTTCTACTGCTGCATAAACGTATGGAGGATTAAGCGGATAAACACCAGTAAGCGTTCTTACTCTTCCTTCTTCCTCTTCTTCCGGTTTTTTCTCCACTATTTCCTCAGTTTTATTTTTAGCCATGATTTTTAGCCTATTTATAATGGGTTAAACCTAAAGATAAATTTTACATCATTATTTAAAATACTCGTACAGGTTACTGGTTTTTATAAGGAGATTCATAGTTAACGGGTAAATAAAATTCTTAAATGGTTGTTTGGGTAAACTTTACATCTATATGTTAACCTAAACTATTCTTGTAGCTGTTTCTATGGTTATACCTCTATTCGTAATTTTATATGGAAGAGTCTCAAACTCAGGAATTATTCCTCTAAGTTTACTTAAAATTAGAAGTCTACCTATCCCACGTATAGCTGGTCTAAACTCAAATTCAAAAACACCATCAGCATAATATTTTAAGGCTGATTCAACATATCCTCCATGCATTCCACGTACAACATGGATAAAGTGTAGTCCACCAGAATTTCTTGCTGTGGTTTTTATAGTTTTTACTAGTTTAATTGTTTGTTTAAGGTCTGACCCTAAAATTATTGGTGAAAGAGAATCTATAAAAGTCCATCTTCCCTCCTTAATGTTTTTTACTAAAACGTCAGAAAGGTTTGTTAGGGATGTCGATTCGTCTACAGGGATAAAACGCCAGTCTCCCCTATCCTCAAAAGCTTGAACATCAAATCCATAGAGACTCATTTCAGATTTAACATCCTCAGACTGTTTTTCAACCAGAAAGTAGGTGCATTTAACACCGTTTTCCACCTGTTTGTATAGGGCTTGCTGAGCAAAAAGCTCAGCACCAGAACCTACATCACCCAAAAGCAGGATTA
>CAZAHF010000092.1:0-4010 GCA_964484995.1 uncultured Candidatus Bathyarchaeia archaeon
GAAGCCCTAAAACGAATATTTTTGGATGTCTATAAGGATAGATGGGGTAAAATGAGAGAGATGAGCCATGAGGAAATTGTAAAAATGTGGTGTCAACTTTGGAGGTCGCATTATTGTGATTTTTATGTTGAGGAAGATGAAGAAAAAACTGTTTTTATTGTATCCTACTGCAACAGTGGAGGTAGAATTCAGAAAGAGGGGAAAGCACGTGGAAGAAGAACAAGTAAACCTTACCCATGGTCTTTTAACCAGGCGGGGGTAAGCTATTATTGCTGCCATGGGGGAGTTTTTAACCAGATGTTTAAGGAGCTAGGTTTAGACTTCATAAAAATTGAGTATTGCAACCAGTTTGATGATGAGGGAAATCCAACTGGCTGCCCATGTAGAACAATAATCTATAAGAAAAAAACCTAAACAAAATCTTTTTTATATTTGCCATATTTATAAAGAGCAGCTAAAGACTTAACAGCAGCCTCTAAAGACTGAAAGAAAAGTATTCCTTTCTCATGAAGACTACTCATTATTCTATTTAGCTTTTCAAGGCTTAAAGCCTCACCTATAACAGTAACAGCAACTGGCTTGTTTACTCTTTCTTTAATAGCCTCTAACACAAACTCAGGTTTAAACCCCCAGTTTTCAGGGAACTTTTCAGAGAGAAAAGTAAAAACTACTATTAGGTCAACATTAGGATCTTCAAGAACAGTCTTCAATATTGTTGGATAAGCTTTTCTCGCACCAAAACTCATAACAGAAGGCCATAAATCAACAGGATTTGAAACATTTACATAAGATGGAGAAACCTCTTTCAGCTTTTTGATTGTTTGATTTGAAAGTTCTACTGGCTGTAAACCTTCCTCCACACATAAATCTAAAAGGATTGCACCAACCCCGCCAGATATTGAAAGTATCGCAACCCTATTTCCTTTTGGAATTGTTGAAAAGCTAAATGCTTGAGTAAAGTCAAGAAAATCGTTTAAACTTTCAACTCTTATAACTCCTGCCTGCTTAAAAGCTGCATCATATATTTGATCTAAACCTGCAATAGAACCTGTATGAGAAGCAACAGCTCTAGCTCCTGCCCAGGTTTTACCACCTTTAAGACATAGAATAGGCTTAATTTTTGAAACTTTTTTTGCAGCTTCAAGAAATTTTCTTCCATCTTTTACTCCTTCCATGTGTAGAAGAATAATTTTTGTTTCAGAGTCTTCTCCTAGATACTCTAAGATTTCAGCATCATCAACATCACACTTATTCCCCAAGTCTATAGACTTGCTTAAACCAAACCAGTCGAAAGATAAAAACCAGTATAACATATTTCCACAAAAAATCCCAGTTTGAGAAGTTATCGAAACATCCCCTTTTCTAAACTCTTGAAAAGGAACAAAAGACACTACAAGACTGTTAGAAGTGTTTATTAAACCAACAGAATTCGGCCCAATAACCCTTATCCCGCTTTCTCTAATAATTTTATCTACTTCTTTTTGTAGAGTTTTCCCTTCTTCCCCAGCCTCAGAAAAACCTTGAGAAAGAATAACAGCTGCTTTTACCTTTTTCTGAGCACACTCTCTTAAGACTTTTGGAACATTACCTGCAGGAATTATTATTGCAGCTAGATCAACCTCATCTGGAACATCTAAAATAGTTGGGTATGTTTTTAAACCTAAAATTTTGTCGACGGTTGGGTTTATCGGGTAAACTTTTCCTTTTCTATAGTTAAGCAGATTTTTAACGACCACATATCCACCTTTATCTGGTGATTTAGAAGCACCTATAACGGCTATTGTTTCAGGTTCAAAGAAAGGCTTAAGTTTTTCGTGGATATCCAATGTTTTTCCCTAACCCAACTAAACTATTAAGGTTTTCACAAGATTTAATATTAAATATCTTGGAATCCTATAAAGATAAAGTCTTGTTTGCTTAGGTAGACTAACAATGAGTGAAAAAAATGGTTTAAAAATTATCCAAGAAGCTTTAGCTGAAGGAAGAAATATTCTTTTAGAGTATGAAGCTAAAACCTTATGTGAAATTTTCGGAATTCCAACTACAAGGTTTAAGGTTGCAAAAAACGAGTTTGAAGCTGTTAAATATGCTAAAGAGATAGGTTTTCCTGTAGTCTTAAAAATTGTTTCTCCAGACATAACTCATAAGTCGGATTTTGGTGGTGTTATCCTAAATGTTGAAAACGAGGAAAAGGTTAAAGAGTCCTATTTAAGGGTAATTGAAAATGTTAAAAAACAGAAACCTAACATAAAAATTCTTGGTGTTCTTGTTGAGGAGATGGTTAAACCATCAACCGAGGTTATTGTTGGCTTAATTAGAGACCCTCAATTTGGGCCTACTGTAATGTTTGGTCTTGGAGGGGTTTTTGTGGAGGTTCTTAAAGACGTATCATTTAGAGTTTGTCCAGTAACCAAAACTGATGCTGAAGAAATGATTAAGGAAATTAAAGGTTACCAAATCTTGAAGGGATACAGGAATCTTCCTCCAGTAAACCTAGAAACCTTAACCAACATAATACTTGGTGTTTGTAAAATTGGAGAAACATATCCTGAGATACAGGAAATAGACTTAAACCCGATAATAGTTTATAGGGATAACGCAAAAGCAGTAGATGTAAGAATAGTTTTAAGAAAGAATTCTAGTTAGTTAGGTAACCTGACTTTATTAACATTCCTATGGCGGAATAGAACTTTGAACACTTGGTATGGTTATAGGTATTCTATCCTATTAACCACATGGCTTATGTATAGTGTTTTTTATCTAAACAGACAAAACCTCTCAGCAATGGCTCCTCTTCTAATTCAAGATTTAGGTTTAAGCTATACTCAAATGGGTTTAATAATGTCATGTTTTTTTGCTACATATGCCTTATCCCAGTTTCCATCAGGATATTTGGGAGATAGAATAGGCCCACGGAAAACCATAACCTTAGGCGGGTTAACCCTTGCAGGTGCAAATCTTCTTTTTGGCTCCAGTAGCTCAATCTACCATCTTTTAGCTGCTCAATCAATAAATGGATGGGGTCAAGCAGCAGGATGGGCTCCTTCTATTAAGCTAATTACAAACTGGTTTAGAGAACATGGAAAAACAACAGCTTTAGGGGTGTTTATGACTTCTGTGCCTGTAAGCATAACTATTGCCTACATATTTTCAGGTTGGCTTGGAGCAAATTTTGGTTGGCGTTTTGCGTTTTTTGTTCCAGCATTAATAATGTTTTTTATGGTTTTAATCTTTAGGCTTGTTGTAAGAGATTTTCCTCAAGAAAAACATAGGTCTAATATTAAACCATCAGATGAGAAGATACTTAGGTTTAAAGATGCTTTTTCATCCGTTTTGTTAAGTGGGGATATGTGGAGGGTTGGTTTTACCTTTTCATGTGTATTGTTTACGTTTTGGGGTATTGTTATGTGGATGCCAACCTATATAGTTGAAACTGTTGGTTTTGGTATTGAAAAAGCAGTTTTATTGTCTAGTATTATTCCTTTGGGAGGACTTTTCTCAAGACTTTTTGCAGGTTTAATTGTGGATAGACTTCTTGGTGGAAGAAAAAAACAGTTAATTTTTGTATGTTTTGTTTTTCTAATTCCAATAGTCTATCTTATTCCTCAAGCTCAAACAGTGTTTTTACTAGCTTTTCTTCTGTTTTTAGCTGGTTTTTTTGTGCAAATGCCTTTCCCACTTATTTTTTCTTATCCTTCAGAACTATTATCTGAGAGGCTTGTTGGATCAGGTTCAGGTTTTCTTGATGCATTAGGTCAATCTGCCTCTGTAGTATCCATGTATCTTACAGGTTTTCTGCTTGACTTGTTTCATACCTATGAGCCTGTTTTTACAATGTATATTATGGTCTTGGTTGTTGGTATGTTTTCAACTCTTCTTATCAGAGAAAAGGTAGGGTAGTTTTAACCGTTAATAAACAAACTCTTTAACTTCTTTAATAAATTTTTCAGCATTGACAGGTTTTCTTGTTTTTAAGCTAACTAAGACGTAGATTAGGGCTGTTACTGTTA
>CAZAHF010000093.1:0-4005 GCA_964484995.1 uncultured Candidatus Bathyarchaeia archaeon
GTTTTCAGCCATTGTTTTTAAAGGTTGAGGAACAATACCTTTTTCAACAAGTTTTTGACGTATCTTTTTGATTAATCTTGGAAGGTCTATACCCATTGGACACATCTCTTTACATCTACCACAAAGCAAACAGGTGTATGCTTGAGTTGCAGCAGCTTCTAAGCCTTTAGTAAATGCTGTCCACATAATTCCAAAAGGACCCATATATACATGTTCACCAAAATATCCTGCAACAACATTCCACATTGGACAATCCATTAAACATGCTCCACATTTTAAACATGTAAGCATTATTCTGAAATCAGGGTCTTTAAACATTGCTGTTCTCCCATTGTCAAGGAAGACTACATGAATTTCATCACTTCCAGTTGCTGGTGAAACTCTAACTCTTTCAATGTCGTTTGATGAGCTTTTTCCACCAATAATTGTTATATTGTCTATGGCTGTAGCTCCCGTAACATAAACAGGCATAATCATTGAATAAAGTAATGCAGCATATCTTGTTGGATAAATTTTTTCAATTCCAGCCAAACAAACATATGGTTTTGGTTGGGCAAGAACAAGTCTTCCATTAGCCTCATTTTCCATAACCCAGATTTCACCTGTTTCTGCTACAATAGCGTTAGCACCAGAAAATACTGCATCAGCTTCTGGAACCGCTTTTCTAACCCAGTCACATGTGGCTCTAGTTAAAACAGCAGGGTCTGCTGGAAGGTCTTTTCCAAGAAACTTACTAAGATATTCTTTTGCAACCTCTCTTGCAACAGCAATTGAAACACCAGTTGGATGCATAGCTTTCCCACGCATCAATTGAAGAATGACAGCTCCAACATCTGTTTCCCAAGCTTTAATTCCACGTTCCTCCAAATACTCATTCATTCCAATTTCTTCACTTGCAATACTTTTAACCTTAAAAACTTTTTTAGCACCCCAACTACTAAACAAATCATAAATTATTTTATTTGCTTCCTCAGCATTTCTAGCCCAATGAACTTCTATACCTCTAGACTCCATTTGGTCTTTAGCCATCTTTACATAATCCAAAATTTTGTCAACAGCAACTCTTCTAATACCCCTAAGTTCTTCACACCATTTTTCAACATACTTTAATTTTGGAAAATTTTTTGAACGTCTATCCCAATAAGCTTTTCTTGCACGGATAATTGCTCTTTGAAGAAAAGGTTCACGTGATTTTTCAACTAAATTATCAAAGTATTTATCAAAGTTTACTTCAACAGCCACACTTATCCCTCCAATTTTGATAAAATGTAGGGTGCAAAATCAAAAACCTCTATTCTTTCACCCTTTTTTCTACCAGTTGCAATCCATCTTTTACCCGCACCTAATCTTAAGGTTGAATAACATGCAGGACAAGCAGTAACTATTTTTTTAACCCCTGTAGGTTCAATATCTCTTTCAATTCTTGTTTCAGCAACTCTAATACTTAAGTCAGCCTTAACCTGTAAAAGACCTCCTCCACCACCACAGCAACGTGCAGCTTCTCTTGTTAATAGTGGTTCAACAACTTCAGCAACAGCATTTAGAACTTTTCTAGGTTCATCGTAAACCCCACACCAACGTCCAAGTTCACAAGGGTCATGATAAACAATTTTTTCCTTTTCTTTAACCTTAAATTTTAACTTATCCAAATTTTCAGCAACAATTTGAGTTATATGTTTAATTTCCGGAATTTTAACACCAAGTTCTTCATACTCTTTAAATGAATGGTAACATCCAGGACAACCAGTAACAATCAATTCAACTCCAGTTTCATTAATGGTTTTAGCTGTTTTTTCAGCGTTTACTTTTGCGTTTTCCATAAAACCTGCAAGCAGTAACGGGTCTCCACAACATCCCTCATTTTCAAGTTTAAAAACTTCAAATCCAAGTTTTTTAATTAGCTTAATATTTGCCTCCACAAGTTCAGGGTTACGTGTTCTTGAAAGACATCCCTGCCAGTATAGAACCCTCAATTTTCAGACCTCTGCAATTTCAGTATTACCTTAACCAATTTAGTTTTAGGTTTTACGTGTATTAACATTATTTTTGGTATTTTTGGATACTTTTCTGGATAAGCTCCCTAATCTGGTCTACACCATGAACAAGCTTTTTTAACTCTTCCTCAAGGTTTGAAGGCTTAATTTTTATAAACCAGCCTTTCCCATAGGGGTCTTCGTTTATAAGTTTTGGGTTGTCAAGCAACTCGTTGTTTACAGCAATAACCTCACCTGAAACAGGAGCAGGAACTTTTCCAACCCATTTTTCGGATTCTAGGGTTGCAAAAGCTTTTAACTGTTCAACAGTGTCACCTTCAAACGGTAGGTCTACATACCTTATTGCTTTTGCCTGTTTTTGGAAAAAGTCGTCTATTCCAACTGTTACCGTTCCGTCTGGTTCAACCCTAGCCCAAGAGTTTCCAACACCATCCTCAGGAACATAGTAGAGTTCTTCAGGCATATTATAACCTTCAACCACAACCATTAAAACAACCTCCTACTGTTTAATCTTATGTAATGCGTTTAGATAGCTATTTATTTTTTTAGTCTATAAGTTAAAAGAAATATATAGCAAAAGCATGAATTCTCTAAAATAAGGTTTAATAGTGAAGGTTTGTGGTGGAGGATGAACCTTTCAAACCTTCTAATAACCTTTGTTTACGGAATCATGCCTCTAATAACGTTAACAATAATGGTTGTTGGAGTCATATTTGTTTTTGGAAAATGGCTTCTACCAGGAACACTTACACCAACAGGAGGACCTATAAGGATAGGGAGGCTTCCAAACGGAGACTACTATCTTGATATTGAATGGCTTTTCTGGTATAGATGGTTTTCCGGAAAAGATAAACCTAAACCAAGAAAAAGCTGGTGGTATGCTGTAGGTTATGCTGTTGAAAACCTAATCTTAGATGTTTTACTTTTTAGAAGGGTTTTTCGTAGGGATAAGGTAACATGGGCTTTAAGCTGGCCTATGCATATTTCTGCTGGCTTAATAATTTTGAGTGGGGTTCATCATGCAGCCCACTCATATTTGCTTGGGATAGGTTCTGAGGTTCCTTCTGCTAATGGGTTAGTTTTACCTATACCACAGCTTTTTAAGCTTCCTTTAAACATTCCAGGGCTTCCCTTTCCACCAATCGTAATCCATATTTTGGGGATAATATTTCTTGTTGAGGTTGTTTTGCTGCTTATAAGACGTTTAACTGTGCAAAAGGTTGCTGCAATATCAAAGTTTGATGTTGTTTTTGACTTGGTTATGTTGGTTTGTGGTGGTGCTGTTGGTGTAACCATGGGTTTTGTAGGTCCACTACCAATACTTGTTGTTATCCATGGGATAATCGCCCACATCTACTTTATATGTATCCCATGGACATTCTACACTCACATTATTGGTGGAATGCCTTTTTCAGCAATTGCTGCTGGAGTTAGAAAAGCTAGGTTGGGGGTTTAAAATATGAGTGAGGAAAAAGTTTTTGTTCCTGTAGACAACCTTAGAAAACTACACCTAGTCTATAGTGACACATGTTCAACCTGTGGTATTTGTGCAGACTACTGTCCAACCTACCTAGCAACAAAAGACCCAGAATTAATCCCTGGAAAAAAACATGAGTTTGCTTTAAAGCTTATCAATGCACAAAAAAGCTTTTTACGTATGATTTTTGGACCTAAACCTATCAATGTTAAAGAGTTAAGGGAGAAGGTTAACCATCTTTATACATGCACCCTTTGTGGTAGATGTAGTGAGGTATGCAGCTACAATGTTGACCTTCACTCCTTATGGGCAAACCTAAGAGTTTCGATTTTTAAGGCTGGTTTTACACCTGAACCTTTAAAGGCTCTTCGAGACTCTCTAAAAAATGCTAAGGATCCTTATGGTGCAGGTTTGGATATGAGGACTTTTTGGGTTAGACGTGCAAGGTTGAGGAGTGTTCCTGTGAAGGATAGGGCTAGTGTAGTTTTTTTTGTTGGTTGTGTAACTGCTTTAAGGGCTCAAACCCGTATGGTG
>CAZAHF010000094.1:0-3931 GCA_964484995.1 uncultured Candidatus Bathyarchaeia archaeon
ACAATAATGGTTAAAGGTAAAAAAAGATAGGTAAGTTTCCTTCAAAACTGAACAGCAGCGCGTTAGGCTGTTGCTAAATTCAGACAAAGATAGATTTTATTCTGTTTTAGACGTTTTTCTATCTTTGACTGGTTCTGTATTTTAACGGCTGTTTTAAGGTTTTAGTTCTTTAGTTAGAATATCAGTAAAATCAAAAACTATAGTCAGAAACATTTTTTATCCACTTTAGTCTGAATTCAGCAACAAGCTAGCGCGCTGAGGTGCGGAGAAAAAGATTTCCACCAAAACCATTATAGATACTGCTATTTCACAAGCTCGCGAATACCAGAAATATTTTCCCTATGTATATGTGGCCACACCTTCAACTTCGGAGAAAGAGGGGCTACTGGAAACATTAAAAATGCTTAAAATTGGTTGGATGTGTTATGATGGAGCTTGCAAGTCTTAGACTTAGCGAGCAAGAATACGTGGTTAGGGTTAGGCAAAGAATAGTAGCAATATGGGCCTACAAGGAAGTGTTCAAGCAAGATTTTAAGTTTGAGAAGAATTTGGTGGAGCCTGAAGTTGTTCACTGTTATGTGAAAGAGGAGGCGCCGAACTTTCTTCTTACCAACTATTGGGGAGACTACTATGCAGGAATTTGTTTGGAGCAACAAAAACATGTTGAGGCTATACTGCCAAAAGTCAACTCAGCAGAGCTCCATAAACTTCTTCAAAAACTTCCTGAGGGCTATGTAGCCGAGTTTGCATACATTGATACCTATAAGCCCAAGGAAGTTTCATAGCCACTACTACGTAAGAAGGTTAACCAGATCTCCACTCAAGACATCCAATGGTTTAAGGAGTTTGCTAAGAATAGGAAATGGAAGACTCGGATGATAATTCTTAGAAAGGTTTGGGAAAGAGAAGAGCTGCTGAGTAAAAGCGAACATGAAGAAAGACTCAGAAAAATGAAGAAAGAAATAACCCCCATAAACGAGTACCTCCAAAAACTTCATAACGCTAAAAAACAAAAATAGAACTAGGCATAGGGGCGAATTGGTTATAAGACTAGTTAGGTTGTGGAATCTATCTCCAGCTGAAAGGATAAGGGAAGCAGACAAACGTATACTGCTATATGGAGCCGCTAAGACTTATATTTGCCCATACTGCGGTCAAAAATTTCACAGTATTCAAGAATTTGAAGAACATTTAGCAAAATGTAAGAAATCGTTCAGATAAACTCAGCCAAAAACAGAGACAATGTATAGGTTAAGTCCGGTTGTTTTTGGCAAATACTTATCATTTTATGAGTTGCTTTGACACTTAAGCATCCCTTCAGACCCTAACAGCCTCAACAAAACCTAGTAGCAGTTATTGAAAGTACGGGTACTAGAACAGCCCTACTAACGGATCCTAACACCAGAAAAAACCTTATATATTTCAAAGTATACTTAGATATTGCTGTCTTCAAGTGGCGGCTTCAGCGTACACGTTTAGGCGGCTTCCAGCGACACTCTCCCCAACCGTCTTTTTACCTTTAAAGTATGTGGTTGGGGTTGAGGGTTAGAAGCCTAATCTGGATATATTTCCTGCTGTTCCCCTTCCTCCCGGTCTATGCGGACGCAGTATTCAGGGTTATTGTTTCAGGTGGGCTTCCAAACCTCCTAGCAGAAATAATACATGAACACCGCCGGTACACCACCTATTCTTGGGATGCTGTCAACAACTACCTTTTACAGCTTTCACCGTACGAGGGTTTTGTGAGAGTTCTCTTGGCATTCTTCCTGCTGGGTCTCCTCTATGCGGTTTACGAAAGGAAGGGTAGGGCTACCTATTGTGAGGAGGTAGCTTCGAGAACTGGAGTCATAGGTTGGGCTGGGCTTGCCGCCACCATCGGCTACCTCGTAACCATGCTCATCATTTCGGTTGCGGGTGCAAGCTTCGGAAGAAACCTTAGCACAGGTAGCTCCATCTCCGTAGCCATTCAGGTTCTTGTGCTACCATGCTTTTTGGCACACGTCTCTCTAGCCGCTTTTGCAGAAAAAATTGCAGTTCTCAACCCGAACCTAGGCATCTGGAGTTGGGATGTTATAACCTTCATCCTGACACTTTTCCTTGGAGGCTTAACACTCCACCTTGGAAGCAGGCTTGGAGCAAACCTGATAAAAATCAGAGTTCTGAAGGTTTCCCTTCCACTTTCACCAAATATGACCACAGGTCTTCAAGAAAAGCCACGTAAAAAGGAGACTGAAACAGCACAAACTCCACCTACAAATCAGCCGCTAAGCTTCACAGCACCAACATCACTCAAAAAGGCTGGGAAGGCTGTTGAAGAACTAGAGGAGCCTGAAACCTCAAAAGAAAAGAAGCCTAAAACCTCAAAGGGGAAGGGATCTGAGGAGTGGGAGCCAGCCATAGGTGAAAAGCTTGTGGTCTGGCTTGAACCGGACGAGAATGGATACGGGAAACCTCTCCTTCAAAACGGTGTAAAGTGGAAGCTTAGATTTTCTAAAGGCCAAAGACCAAAGCTTAAACCGGGTTGGAGGGAGAGATGGGAAGTTAAAGTTGTCCACAAAAACCCGCACAAAAAGAAGTTTTACGTTGAACTGGTAAAGAAGGTTGATGAGGAGCCAATAACAAGACCGAGGCAGCCCGGAGAAGACATCGAAGACTACCTTGAAAGAACAGATAGAAGGCTTGAACCCTGGGAGGAGGATGTCTACAGGCGTAAACGTCCAAGAATGGAGGTTTAACCGTCTTTTCTATGGGGGCAAGCCGGCTTGCCCCCTTTAAACTTTCAAGCCAAAAACTAAGCCAAGCAGCAGCCCGAAGAGGAACGGTATCTCCATAAGCGGAATTTTGAGAAGCTCCAAATATTTTCCAAATTCACCAGCCAGAAGCCCAAGAACATCCTCATAGTTTACACCTAAAACGTTAACCAGGTCTACCGGCATGTAGCTGTAGGTTAGCCAGAGAAAGCCAAACATGAGGAGGGCGCCTACAGCTCCAAGGTTGCCTGAACCCATCCTAACACCAACACCGGTAAGACCTCCAGCCAGCATTCCAAGCAGAAGCTGAACAGTTAAAGCCTCCCAAAAACCAACCAAACCCAGCCACCCCGAAAAATTAGAAAAGAGAATGAAGGTTTAAAAGCAAAAAGGCGGTTAGTCAAGCCTCAAAATGTATCTACACCTCTTCTTGAAGCATTTACTGGTAACCTTTCTGTGGGGTCCATGAAAAAGACAGTAAAATCTAGCCAAAAGATCATACCTCCTAAAGCTTGAAAAGACGATTAAAAAAGTTTAGAGGTTGAAAGTTGACTTTCCTAACAGATGTATTGACCTTATTTCTTTAAGTCAGAAGCGGTTTCTCCATTCAAAGTTCAAAGTTTTTTCTCCATCTTTTCTTCTGAAGGTTATTCCACCTTTTTTCCCTTTATAAGAGATGGAAACCTCTCCATTTTTTATGTCGATTGTTACTTTATCATTTTTGCCTGTTTTCAAATCGATTCTTCCTCCGATCTTCCCATTTTCCAGGGTTATTCCTCCTTTAAATTTTTCGTAGTTCCAAAAGTAATAAGCTTCGTGGACTTTCCCATTTTTTATACTTATTCCTGCTTGGTGGTTTTTGGTTTTGTGTTCATAGGTACCATCAATTTTCCCATCTGAAGAAGCAGTTAACTCTGCTTTGTGGTGTTTTCCTTGATGTATAAACTTGCCTTCAGCCTCCCCTGTTTCCGTGTTGTAGGTTATGTTTATGCCACAACATCTTGTCTGCTTTTTAATTTCCTTTTTTCCCATTTCATCCACCAAAAAATGAGGTTTATTCTGAGAGCTTTTAAAGCCTTCAAAAATCAGTTTAAAAGTTCAGCCTGACTTTAAACCTAAAGCCAAGCCTACAAGAAAGGCTCCTGCAAACGGTAGGTTTCCGGCTAAAGCTTCAAGCCAAC
>CAZAHF010000095.1:0-3904 GCA_964484995.1 uncultured Candidatus Bathyarchaeia archaeon
ACAACCACAACCATTAGCCTTGAACCCTCTTAACGATCCTACCAACCCTCTTAAATTTTAACTTAACAATCCTCCCAACCTTCTTAGATACCATAACCGTTGACACCATAAATTCCCATTTAAACATAAGTTTTAAACTTTATCAAAAAGTTAGCTCAAGAGGCAAAAAATAGTATGCTGGGCTAAAAAGTGTGGGTAAGGAGAAAGTTAAGCGATATAAGGTAGCACTAGAGCCATGGGAAAAATCAAGACTAGTTGGTGGTAAATTCAAAGCTAGCAAAGGAATTCAGAAAACTATCGCCAGAAAGGAGAGAATGGGTTAGCTAAAGAGGCTAAAGTAGAGTTAAAGCACTTCACATATAACCCCCTTCCTAAACTTAATTTCAGATTGGTAGGGAATTGCGGGAAATATCTAGTTATAGCCATAGAATTGGAGAAAAGATGGAAATCGAAAAGGTGTACGCGAATACTCACCATCAAACCTATAAACCAAGCCAAAACCATGTTATAAGGCTTGCAGAGTTGTCCTACATAGGTGAATGCTTTGGGACACGTATATGTCGAGGCAACCTTCTATAATCCAATCGAATGAATATTTGGAATATGTTCAAGGGAAACGTGGGTTAGAGAGTATTAGAAAGGTGGATCTTAAAGCTTTAGTGGATACTGGTGCAACTTTCCCAGCACTTCCAAAGGATAAAGTGGATGAGCTTAACCTACCCATTAGTGGGGAGGCTGAAGCTGAAGTAGTAGCTGGCAAAGAGAGGGTGAAGCTCGTTTTAGCAATAGTTCACAATAGTTCAGATTGATGATAGAGCCGCTGGAAGCCACATTGTAGTAAGGCCAAAGGGTACAACACTCTCATAGGTGCAGTAGCAGGTTTAATAGGCTTAGAGGAAATACTTAAAAGGTTTGACAGACATGAAGCAGGGCTTGTCAAGCTTAGAGAGGACATGAATAAGCTTAGAGAAGATATGGTTGAGCTTAGGGAAGACATGGTTAAGGGTTTTGAGCTTGTTAACAGGCATATCTCAGCTTTGGGGGCTAGATGGGGCTTGTTAGTTGAAGAATCCTTTAGAAGTGGCATTAAAGGCTTGGTAGAAAAATATTTTGGAGGTAAGGTTGAAAGATGGACTCACTACGATGAGGATGGGATTGTATTTGGCTATCCAAGTGTAGTTGAGGTAGACCTTATAATCAAAGATAAGGAACATATACTTGTTGAGATAAAATCCAGTACTTCAAAAGCAGACATATTTGAACTATGGAAGATTGGACAACTCTACGAAAAACTCAGGTCTGTAAAACCTAAGCTAGCTATAGTATCACCATACGTTGAGGACAAAGCAAAGGAAACAGCAGAAAAACTAGGCATAAAAGTTTACACAACCTTACTTGTCTAATCCAAAATTTAAGTAGTAATTTAACTGTTTATCATTATCTTGGTGTTAAATAGTGCGTGCCTTAAAAACAGTGATGGTTGAGTTTATGGGTAAGAAAGTTGCTAGCTTTAAACGTTAAGATGAAAGCCCTTTCAGGCGGGCTGGATAGCCCCCAACCAGATGTAAACCTGAATGGGATGAAGGGGAAGTCGCTAGGGGCTTTTTGCCCCTAGAATTTTTCGACAGCCTGTTTCATAAATTATGGTTAGATGTCTTATGGGTGTGGATAGCTTTTCATGGAAAATTCTTATTGAAGCCTTAGAAAAAGCTACGCCAATCTATGAGGAGGGGAGTAGGGTTGCCTCACTTGGGACTATTCAAAAGTTTAGGGAGAAGGCTGTAAATCTGGTAGCAGAGAAAGTTGCAAAGGTGGATGTTCTTTTTGATGGGGGTATTGGCCCCGGAGAAATGACTAAAACCATTTTAAAAAGAGTTAGGTCGAAGGTTGTGATTGGACTTGACCCATCAACTAAAATGCTTAAAAAGGCGTATGGGGAGCTTAAAAACCTAAAAGCTAACCTTTACCTGGTAAGAGGAGTTTTTGAATATCCACCTTTAAAACCTGAAACTGTAAACCTTGCTGTTTTTAGCTTTTCACTTAGGGATGCGTTAAACCTAGAAAAAACTTTACCACAGATAGAGAAGCTTTTAAAGCCTAATGGTTTAATGTTGATTCTTGAAGTTGGGAAACCAAAAAACAGGTTTTTAAGGTTTATTTATAGGCTTTACTGGTTTATTGTTGCACCTTCAATTGTAGGATTAAAACTTAAACTTAAAATTGGATGTAAAAATCCTTGGAGATATATCTACCAAACCTATCTTAGGCTACCATCAAACCCCCAACTAAAACAGATGATATCTAAAAACTTTAGAATCTTAAAGTTTAAAGAGTATTTTTTAGGATTTGTTGTTACCGTTTTAGCCTGTAAATTTCCCCGAGGTAGTAATGGTGATTGAGATGGCTAGATTGGATGCATGAGTTAGGGTTGTAAGAATTGGAAAAGAAAAATCTGTTAAAGTTTATAGTCTACTTCTCACCACACCCTACCTAACAACACTTCTCCTATCAACAGGATACATTTTAAGAGGCATACTACCAACTTAACTTCAATCTCAAAAACCAAAAATGTTAAATTCTCTCCTCTTCTCCTTCAAACCAAGATAACATTTCACGTTAACACACTAGGTTTGTTGCTAAATTAATGTTTTTATGTTAATTCTTATGTAGCCTTGTTACCGCTTTATTTGCTCCACTTCAAGACATACACATTTAAATGTTAACTTCTAGAATTTAGCAACAAACTAACGCGATTCCATCTTTTTTATATGTGTGGTGACTTAGGATTTTTAGACTTCTTTACTGCTTAAGTCTATTTCCATGTTGATTGTTCTCTCCTTGAAGAGTTGTACGATCTCAATGGCTTTGCTTACGTTTTCTTGGCTGCTCATCTTTAGTTTGAAGCCGTCAAACTCGGCTGAGAGACCATCAACATACCATTTTGCTTTAAAGTGCGACACAGTTCTTAACTTTTCACTAACTTGAACTTTAACCTCTTTGCTTATGTTCATGTAGCCTTCATAGTACTCCCTGTAAAGCTCAAGCACCCTTTCAGCTTTTGGTTTGCATGTGTATTGTATGGTGAAACGTTCCACCTCATCTAGTTTGAAAAGTTCTTTGAGTTTTTCATCCCTAACCGAAACCCCTACCTCCAAATCTTCTGGCTCACCCAACACATCAAGTATTTGCTTCAAGACTTTTGGCTCCACAGGATAGACCACAAATATGGGCATCGGCTTAAACCCCTATCCAGATAGGAGTTAGGAAGAAGTTAATAATAAACAAATCCCAACGGGAGATTAGTGTTTATTGAAGTTAAAAGAAAATTTTTTGAGTCTTATCATCATCCTTACCTGCTCTTAGTATATACATGTTCATAATGAAGCTGGACTGTATAGTAATACTTATAAACATATAAATATTATTCTGTAGCTGAAGCAGTTATGAACATAGATGCGGTCATTAAAAAAGCGATTAAGGAAGATATAACTGAGCAGGATGCTTTATCCACACTTAAGGGTTCTTGGTCTTCAGTAAGTTATACTCTCGAACTGTTTAAGGCTGCTTGTAAGGTTAGAGAAAACTTTGTGAAAAACATGCTAACTCCTTTTATGTTGGCAACCTCAGGTAGGGAATGTAAGCTTGACCCCTTATACAAGTACTGTTTTTGTTTTTCTTAATAATCCAGAGTTTAAGTGGGAGTATGTTGAACCTTCAGAAATGACTCAAGTTTTAGAAGAACTTTATCTAAACCAAGATGTTCATGCATCACACATATGGCTTGGTGGAGGTTCAGACATTAATACTGACGGCAGCGACATCGTTGACTATGTCTCAAAAATGGTTAACACTTGTAAACGCCTGGGTATCCTATTAAGTGTCAATGTTGGCCCCTATCTAAGCT
>CAZAHF010000096.1:0-3591 GCA_964484995.1 uncultured Candidatus Bathyarchaeia archaeon
GCTAACTTTATGCGTTGGTTTAAAGCAAAAATTAGTGTTACAACTGAGTCTGTAGTTGATACAGACGGAACATCACGAACTATTATTTATGGTGGTACAATATCAAATCATGGTGTAGCTGGAAGAATAAATGCTGAAGATGATAACGATGACTATGGTATAATGGTGGGTTCTGGTACTGTTGCAGTATCCCCTGAAGATTATCAGCTTGCTAGTAAAATTGCTCATGGAATCGGAACAGGACAGCTAGATTATGGAACTCAGACGTTTGAAACTGTAGTAGTCAGCAACAATACAAGCAGTTTTAGAGTTTCAAGAACATTTACCAACCTTAGCGGTGCAAGTATAAGTGTTCAAGAGTTAGGTATAGCTATGAAAACATATACTACAGACCAAACTACAATCAGCATACTTATACTTAGAGATGTTTTAGCTAGCCCTGTTAGTGTTCCTGACGGTGCAACCTTAACAGTAAGATACACCTTCCAAGTAACAGCGTGATAAAAGATGAAAGACGAAACTTTAACAAAACTAACAGCAATAGTGGGTTTAATAGTCTTAGAGGCTATAAACCTGTTAACTTTAAAGGTTGACGGTGGAATACTTTTAGCTATAGGAAGTATCATAGGTGGACTAGCAGGATACGAGGTAGGAAAAAAACATAAAAAATAAAAATTATTTTTTTTCTGTTCTACACCATCTGCATCTTGAGTTTGTGCAGTAGTAAAAGGTTAGCTGTTCACATTCAGCTTTTCTAACTTCATGTTTACAGTTAACACATATAAGCTTCAACATCATCAAAATATATTGGTGGTTGATATGGTAAAAGCGTTATGGTTTATACCTTCACCTAGAGATTTCCAGCTATTCAAATGGTGGATGGAGAAAGTTGATTTTATAGATAAGCTTTGGATTAGATTTAAACCTAGCCATATAGCCTACGAGGAAGGAGTAAACTTCTTTCTAAGTAAAGACTATGACTATATGCTGATTTCTACTGATGACATTTTGGCTACACCCTTCCATATTCAACTGTTGCTTGAAGATGTTGAAAAGTTTAAGTTTGATGTTGTAGGTGGATGGATAAACTACGATTTCAACAATCCTGTAGGCTACAGATATGCAAGTTTAACTTTTAAGCCCCCAAGAGGCTTTAACCCTAAAAATCCTTTAAGTATCCATTCGGCTAGACAGTATCCGTTTATAACTATACGTGAAGTTGTTACTGGTAACTGGGAAACACCGCTGATTAAGGTTTGGTTTAACGGTTTAGCTTTAACTATGATTAAACGGTGGCTGGTGGAGAAAACTAAGCTTCAACCGTTTAGAATAATAAAAGACATGATGTTTGAACGTGGTGTAATGTATGATTTGAAGTTTTCAAGTGATTGTGAACAACTGGGGGTTGATTACTATGTTGACCTTAGGTGTTTCTGTTTGCATTTTGGGGATACTAGGAAACTGCTTAAGGTTAATAGGGAAAAGCCTTATACGTTGTTTATTCCTGCTAAAGGTGAACCTGTTAGACTAAATTAAACCCTCTTTTTTTCTATGTCTGTTTTTTCCAGAAATTGTAAACCCTTAGGATTTGTAGAACCTTTAGGTAGGATATTCTATTTAAAAACTCCAAAAAATTGGAGGGTTCTCCAAAAAATGTTGACAACCTTAGGGTTTACAGTTTTCAGAAAAAACCTAAAAAGTTTAACCTTAAGACCCACAAAAGTTTTATATACCTTAAACCTCTATAGGTTTTTTAGGGTTGCAACCCAAAAATGAACCCTTGAGTAACCCTTTACGTTGGGTTTAGGGTTCAAGGGTGATGTAGTTTAAACCCAACCTCAAGGATGATGTTTTGACTTGAGAAGGAAACAATAAAAAGGAGGAGTGATACGATGTTAAAAACTTTTGATTTCAACAAACTAAAACACATAACAGTTTTCTTTACAACTACAGGAAGAGAAGACATAGAAGTTAACGAAAAAACAAGTGTAATGGTTGAGGAAAAAGGTTTAGTAATAGCTGGTGTTTTAACACCAACTGAGCTTGAAACAATAAAGGAGAGAGCAATAAAGAGAGCTAAAGAAAAATTTGCAGGTAAAGACCTAGAGAAAGCATTAAACCAAATTGAAGAAGACAATAAAAAGTATCCTAAAGGTATGATTGCTGTTCGTTTTATACCATTTTCAGCGATTGAAGACCTACACCTATATTTTACACTTTAAACCCAATTTCTTCTTTTTTTTGGTTTGAGAGGCTAAGGGCTTAAAACCCTTAGCCCAAACCAAACAACTTAAGGGGGGTTTGAGAACGTGGTAAGTAAAAAACAAGTTGTAAGTTTTGGTGAAATAAGTCAACAAACATTTGGAACAGAGGGTAACCTAACAGATTTAGTAGGACAAACTTTTATCATCAAAGATGTAGAATGGCTTGAAAGAGAAATACGTAACGAAAAAGTCAATATCCCAATAGTTACGGTTGAGGTTGACGGAAAAACAAAGAAATATCATACATGGAGTAGAGTTATAGCAAAACAGTTAGAGGCTATAGAAGAACAGTTAAGAAAAGGTGTATATGTTAAGGCTACAGTTAAAAAGGTTAAACGCTACTATACTTTAGCCTAAACCTCTATTTTTTTGGTGGTGAAAACATGGAAAAACAGATTATCCTTAAGGTTAGGGATTACAAGAAGGATAAGGCTATAGCTTGTGGAAGTTGGTTACCTAGAGGATGGCAATTTGTGGCTATCGAAATATTACCCAATAAAGTATTAAATAAGGATATTTTAAATAAACTAAAAGGAGAAGAATATGTCATCGTTTTGTTTAGGAGGGTTAACAGATTTGTTATTCCCAAAACAATACAATAAAGATTTGGCTATAGCTAAGAACATCTATGAAACTGTGAACAAAAGCCATCCTAGTTTAGGTAAACTGGCTTTAATGGAAGTTTTAAGCGATATGGCTAACAAGTGTTTGCTTGTTGTTGGTTGTAGTGGGACGGGTAAATCAGCTATAACAAAAGCTGTTGAACAAAAGGTTAGAAGACATACGTTATATGTTGATGCTGTTACTGTTCAAGGTTTAGCTAAAATCTCTAAGCAACTTAGTAATGCAAACATTACGATTTTAGTTGATGATTTAAGTAAAGGTCAAACACAATACAGCCAGTTAGCAACCGTTTTAGTGTTTTCAGAGTTAACATATACTGGTTTTTATCGTAAGCTTACAGGTTCACTTGTGCTTGAAATTTTTGGGTTTAAAGGTAGTGCAATAATCAACCTACAACCACTATTACTTAAAAAGATTATAGCATCACCAGAATTTGAAACTGACGTTAGAGATAAGGCTATAAGGTATTATCATTTGCATTTTCCACAACAAGTTAACCTTAACATACCAACTATACCCATAGAGATACCATCGTTAGAGGTTAGGGATTACAATATCCCAGAAAAGGTTTTAAAAAGTGAATTATACGAAAAGGCTTTAGATAATTTTGAACATGAGTTTACTAAAGCAAGGGCTAGAGAACATCTTAGACATTATTTAACTGCTAGTGCTAAGCTAAACAAAAGGGAAACTATAACTTTAG
>CAZAHF010000097.1:0-3539 GCA_964484995.1 uncultured Candidatus Bathyarchaeia archaeon
CTTCCGGAAGCAACTCTGTCTCTTTATGCTGGTTGGATTCAAGGCTCAAAAATGCCAAGAAGGTATGTACACTTTTCAGCAAGAGACCTAAAAGATGAGGTTTTAAAGCTTCACGGAATAAAAACATCAGAAGAAGAAGAGAGTGACACTTACAAGCTTAAAGTATGCCCAAAATGTGGAACAAAAAACGAGCCGGATAAGGTTAGATGTAGCTTTTGTGGCCTAATCCTAGACCAAAAACTAGCAATAAGTATTCATGAGGAAGAAAAGAAAAAACAAGAAGAAATTTTAAGAAGAATAGAACGTTTAGAACAAATCATTTTTCAGCTTTTAAACAAGAACTCTTAACAAGCTTCTTAATTTCTTCAAGCTCCCTTAAAATTTCCTCTAAAACCTCGCGTTTAACCAAGATAAACTCCTGCTCTTTCCTACCCATAAGACATCAGAAAAATTAGGGTAAGGCTAACACCTTTAAAACAAAGGGATAAGAATTATGATGGTAAACCTACAAAGTGAATTTTCCGCAGGAAATATATTCTAACCTTTGTTTTTGTCAACCCATTTTATGAAGTCTCCCTCAATCTTTATTTTGCCTGAAAAGTAAAGGTAATTTAAAGCCGTTTTAATATCCTCTTCAGCATATTCTTCTCCTCTAATTTCCTGAACAATGTCTTTTACTATTTTAGTTAATTCGCTTTTACGCAGTTCTTTTCTTTCGTAGACTACTGCTTCAACATCATCTAGCAACGAGTTATACGAAATTGAAGGTATGCCTATCAAGATAGCCATCTTTCTGAGTGTTTTATCGTTGGTGAAAAGAACGGCATTATGTTTCTTTGCCTCTAAAAGTATAAGCGTGTCCCTAAAATCTCTGTTCAAATCTTTTAGCTTTCCACCTATATCGCTTACTGTTATTAATTCAGGTAACACTTCACCCACTATTTTCATTTTAAGGATTCCTGCAGCTTGCATTTCATAAAGTCTATTAAGAGCATAGATTATTCCCGTGCGTTCTTTACCTACACCCATTTTTCTCTTTAATTCGTAAACAACTATAGCTGGGATTAGTATATCCCTATTCTCCATAAAGGTTACAAAAAATGGGCTATGAGGTCTGTATGGGAAAGTCATTAAACTAATGACATTTGTATCTAAAAGCAATGGGTGGCTATTATCATATAGAGGATTTGTGAAAAATTCAATTTCAATATCTGTACCCTGAGTTATCTCTGGAACTACAGCTCCTTCCCTATATATGATTGGCCCATAAGGGGAAGCGTCTACAAACGGTGTTGGTTGATGGCTTAATAATTCAACTTTCTGAACTTGTGATGGGGCTGTAAATGGGAGTAGAAAATCCCCTATTGTAAAATGTTTTTTACACCCAACCATCTCAAAGATTTTCTCTTTCGCCCATTGTTTTGCCTCCTCTTCTGAGTTAAAAAAGGCTTCTACACAAAGTTTGGAAGGAGAATATACTTTTAGTTTAAGTTTCTTAATCGGAACTTTTCCTCCTGCTGGTGGGGCTAAACTAATTGGTAAAAGACAGGGAATTACTCTTTGGTTTTCTAATTGGAAGATATTAGATAGGAGCCAGTAAAAAAGGAAGGGATTAACTGTTATTTCACGTTGTGGAGAGAGGGGAAGAGTAAAAGATCCCACATCCACATCAGATACTAGGAAAGCTGTTTCTATTGGTAAAAGTGTTGAAGAGAAAAATGAGCCAGAACCTATGATTACATCTGCCTTCTCAATACCGCTTCTAAATAACTCTGCTTCTTCAACGGTTAGCTCTTTTACCATTTTTATAATCTCGGACTTAAGCTTACCTTCCTCTTCTGTCTCTTCTCTCAGTAGCTCGTGTAAGTCCAAGCCTACTACTCCTCTAATCTCCATACTAAAGTCTAAAAACCTCTCTTCTATCTTGTTGTAGATCGTCTTAAACGTCTTGTACTGCTTAGTATTTTCCTTTAACCATTCAAATGCTGGCATATCAAAAAGATAATCATATTGTCGAGGTTTCCATGTTACCTTATCCGTGAATCCAAATTCTGATAGGAAATACCAATGATTATTTGCGATTTGATCAAATAGGCTTAACATCATTATGGCTTCATTTTCAGGATTAATTTCATCAATACTTTTAACCGTTTCAATTGTAAAACACCGGCGACCAATATTTGAAAACAACTCAAAACCTACTAAATCATTAAAATTGACACCTAAATCCTCACAAACTTCTTTCCTAACATAAATGCCATGCTCAAACCACAAACTTACAAAAGCTTTATAATACCCAACTTCTTTTTGCAATAAGATTCACCTCGGCTATAGCATATCTTAACTTAAACACCTATTCGATTATAAGATTTAAACATAACTCAAAGTATGTCTAACATTTTCAGCGCGCTAGGGTGTTGCTAAATTCTGAAGGTTGATATCTATATGTGTATAGTTGAAGATAGGGTAGGGTTGTTGCTAAATTGATGTTTTTATGTTAAATTTCCATATTAGCCTTGTTATTGTCTTTATTTACTCAACCTTCAACCACACACATCTAGATGTCAATTTTCAGAATCGTAGCTTATTTTAACCATTGCTGCACCCTCCCTTAGAGGTTCTACAGTCGCCTCCGTAGTAGAACACAAACACCTCATCACACCTTTCAATCCTTTCAGGCAATCTAACATTCCTCATCTTCATAGTAGAGCTCTAATGCCTCCTTTAGATTTTTAAGGGCCTCTTCCACGTTTTTTCCTTGGCTTGCAACACTGTTTACCGGACAAAAAGCAACATAAAACCTTCCTTCACGAAAAACAACAGCAGGAAGCTCAACCTCCAAAAAAACACCACCAAAAATAAGATAAGCATTCACATATAAGAGTTTCATAGAAAATACGGAAAGGTAGGCTTAGAAAGAGTTTTTCTGATAAAACTCTTCAGAATGTTTATTTAAAGTGTTTAGTAACACTTTCTTGTAGGAGGTTTTATGTTTTGGGTGAAACCCGTATTCGTGTGAAGGTTAAGCGTAGACCTGAGGATGAGAGGTTTGAGGAGCTTTCCCTGCTTGTTGATACTGGGGCGGCTTACTCATGGATTCCAAGTGACATTCTTAGGAGGCTTGGGGTTAAGCCCTCTAGGAAGGCTAAGTTTAAAACGATTGAGGGAAGAGTGGTTGAGAGGGATGTGGGTCATGTTTTTATTGAGTATGAGGGTGAAACAGCCCCAACCACGGTAGTTTTTGCAGAGAAAGGAGATGGCTCTGTTTTTGGTCTTCATGGAATGGAGAGTCTTGGTTTAGAGGTAGACCCAACAACAGGTGAAATAAGAAAAAGCGAGGCATTACTAGCTCTCCATACTAAGCAGACCTGGTAACTAGCTTGTTTTAACCCAAATTGTGGAAACACATATACCTTAAAATTGTCTAGTTTTTAGTTTAAGCTGATAAGGGGGATGGAAAGATAGGAAAGTTGATGGTGTAGGATGGTTTGGATGGTTGGTTTGCTTTTGGTTGTGTGAAGCCTTATTTTTGCTCTTCT
>CAZAHF010000098.1:0-3532 GCA_964484995.1 uncultured Candidatus Bathyarchaeia archaeon
TTTCTTGCACTAAATTCTCCTGGCATTTGAGCATCTAACACCCATCATAGGTTTTTGCTACCCTAAAAATTTTGGGGGTTTCTTATTTAAGGATTTACATTCCCCTTTTTATGTTTTAAGGCTTAAACATAGGGGAAAGCTGGTTTACACTCAACATTTTTTTCTTTACATAATTTTTGGATTGTTTTTGATATTTTAAGCCAATAACCAGACTTTGGGCTTAAAATTTCTGGTAATCTCTCTACTAGTTCTGGTTTTTCTTTCTCAAGAAATGGTTTAAGACTTTCCAAGACCCATTTTTTAAGGTTTAGCTTATCATACAAGATTTTACTCTTGTTCTTCCAGGCAACCCTAACTATAGATTTAAAATTTTCTTCATCATCATTGATAAAAGGAATTATTGGGCCAAGAAAAACCCAAGTTTCAATGTTTCGGTTAGCCATTTCCTCTACAATCTGAACTCTTGCATCTGGTGTTGAAGCTTTTGGCTCAAGCTTTTTTGCTAAATCAACGTTAACGGTTGTTATGGTTACACCAACATCAAATTTTTCAGGTTTAATCAACTCCAGATCTCTTAAAATCAGTGTAGATTTTGTTTGGATTGAAGTTGGGAAACGGTAGGCTGCTAAAAGCTCAATACAATTATATGTTAACCTAAGCTTAGCCTCTAACGGCTGGTATGGGTCTGTTATTGTTCCAACACCAACAACTCCACGTTTTTTATGTCTTAAATCATGTCTAAGTCTTTCCACAAGATTTTTTTTAGCCCAAACAAAGGAACCCCATTTTAAGGCTAAAGCCTCATCTTTTAACATGCTTCTTGAATAACAATATAAGCATCCATGTTCACAGCCAACATAAGGGTTAAGTGAATAATCAAGCCCTGGAAGCCTACTTATAGATAAGGCTGATTTGCAGGTTATGTAGGAGTATTCAACTTTAGCCGTTAATTTTAACCTCCAAAAAACTAATGTTTTACATAGGTTTTGGTTAGAAACTCTCTCCATCTAAACTGACAATTTTTACCTTTAAAGTTTCCTCTTCAAAATCAATTACGGCAAAACTTGGAGGATAACCTTTCTTATCCTCCTTTTTTAAGTGTCCAGGGTTTACAAACAAAACACCATCTTTTTCCTCTATTCTTGGAATATGGGTATGACCATGTAAAACTATGTTAACAGCTTTTTCTTCAACAAGCTTTTCTGGTTTTAAGTCTGTTGGCAAATCATTTTCATGAGATTTTTCGGTATGGGTGATTAAAACCTTCCAACCTTTAAACTCTTTAACAATCCTATTAGGTATTGTGGGGTTTTGATAATGGTTTTCAAATACGCCTGGAACCTTTAAGACCTCAACTCTAAATTTTTCAATTTCTCTAGCATCATCCGAGTCGTCTCCAAGATGAATTATCATCTCAACTTTTTCGTTTTTAACAAGCCATTCTACAGCTTTTTCAAGATTTTCTAATTCTCCGTGGCTATCACTAACAACCCCCACCTTCATAGATTTCACCAAAAAATTTTGAGTTAGAAAGTCTTATTTTAACGTAAATACGGTGGCTTAAATGTTTTCTCAATATGCTGCTCTCATAAAGAATCTTAGAGGTGTTGTTTTTGCAGATTTTAAAACAGAAAATGTTACCGAAACCCTTAACTGGTTAACAAAAAGGTTTAAGTATAGAAATCTTGGGGTTTCACCGTCAGTTCTCCAGGAGGCTGAGGAGTTTTTTAAGGGTAAACTTAACGGGAAACCTTTTGTAAAGCTTGTCTACCCGTTTAAAAGTCTGAAAAAACTTGCAAAATTTATGGTTAAAAACTTTAACATAGAATTTAAGATTGCTGAAACGGTTGTTTTAGCCTCAACTTATGTCAGTCCATTAATGGTTATGGGAGAAAATATCTTGAAAAGTCTTGAAAAAATCTGTGTAGACATTATCTATTCAAACGTAAAATTAGATGATTTTGGATGGAAACTTCATTTTAGAATAGTTGACTATACAGTTTTAGACTTTTACATTTGGAGTACAAACCATTCAAAACAACTTTGGAGGCAAAAACTAAATCCAGAAAAATTTGTTGAAGAAAGAAAAGAAAAAATTAGTAGGGATAAAAAACGCTACTGGAGACTTCAAAAAGGAGAAGAGAAGTCTTCACCATTAATCTTTTACTTAGATTTCGCTCAAACTATAGCTAAAAACCTAGGGAACAATAAAATTAGAAGAGACTTTTTTAAGCTTCCAATCGATGAAGTTAAAGCTGGTTTAGCTATTGAGGCTGCAATTATTCTACCTTAGTCTTGCATTTTTTGTCTACTATAGTTCAAAAGCTACATTCCAAGCTTCATGAATTGCTTCTAGACAGCGACGTGGCTCCACACAGTCTCCAACAGCATAAACCTCAGGAAATTTACCCTCTAATTCCTCCAAAAGTTTTGTGTTTGGTTTTGAGCCAACAGCCAAAACCACAGTATCTGCTTCTAAAATCTCTTCTCTCTGATTAACTATGATAACACCGTTTTTTGTTATTTCTTTAACTTTCGTATTTGTTATTAGTCTAACATTTTTTTGGGTAAGTCTTTCTAAAAGAAATATCCGGCTAAAAGTCTCCATGTCAATAGCAATATCTGGTAACATTTCAATAACAGTAACTTTTCTTCCTTTTTCAGCCAGATATTCCGCTGTTTCACAGCCTACCATCCCCCCGCCAACAATAACAACCTCTTCTCCTACCTCTACCCTTCCAGCTAAAACATCCCATGCGGTAACTACATTCTTATTTTTAACACCTCTAATATCGGGTATGATTGGAACAGCACCAGTAGCAACAATAATAACATCAGGCTTTATTCTTTTAACGGTTCTTAGATTAACCTCTTTTCCAAGAACAACTTTTACCTTCAACTTTTTTAGTTGATATGAGAAGTAGCTAATAACATTCCTTAACTCTTCCTTGTGAGGTGGTGTTGAGGCTAAGTTTAACTGTCCTCCAAGCCTTTTAGATTTCTCGTAAAGAATCACCCTATGGCCTTTTAGGGCTGCGATTGTTGCTGCCTCCATTCCAGCAGGACCACCACCAACAACCAAAACCCTCCTAGGCTTTCTTACAGGAACAATTCTACACTCTTTTTCTCTTCCAACAGTCGGATTTAAGGTACAAATTATGGGGAAATCAGGTCTTGTATGCCTTACACACTCATTACAACCGACACATCTCCTTATATCCTTTAATCTTCCCTTTTTTGCTTTTTTTGGCAGTTCCGGGTCAGCTATTAAGGCTCTACCCATCTCAACAAGATCTGCTTTTTCTTCTAGCAGAATTTTTTCTGCCAGCATAGGGTCATTGATTCTTCCAACAGCAATAACAGGTATTTTCACATTTTTCTTAATCTCACCTACCATCTCAACATAACATCCTTGAGGTAAAGCCATAGGTGGAATAACATAATGATACGTTTCACCTAAACCTACAGATGTATTTAAAATGTCTACCCCAGCATCTTCAAGAATTTTTGCTATAGTCTTAGAGTCTTCTAA
>CAZAHF010000099.1:0-3435 GCA_964484995.1 uncultured Candidatus Bathyarchaeia archaeon
GGTGAAGCAGTAATCCTGTATTTTCCTCAAGAAGACTTTGAAAAAGCTAAACCTCAGGGGGATCAGCCTTGAAAGGGAAAATGTCGGATTAAAGGTGTTAACAGTCTTCATCTACCATGTTTCTCTATGCCCTGTTACGGTGTTTCATGTAAATGCATCTGGTTAATGGAATTTAGGTTGATGATCCGAGTCTTCCCCTTCCTAACGATGCAAAAATACCGATAAAGCATAGTACCGTAAAGATGCTGAACGCTATTTTAACAGTTTTAATCAGCAGAGAATAGTATTCAGGTGTTATTTCAACCCTTCCCATGATAATAGAGAATACAAACATTACAAGAGCCATGCTTAGGATTTGCCCAATTAATCTCATTGTTGCAACGGTTGCAGAGGCAATTCCGAAAAACTTTCTCTCAACAGAGCTCATTATTGCATTTGTGTTCGGAGAGCTGAAGAGTCCCAATCCAAATCCGAGGAACATTAAATTCATAACAATCAGATTTAACGGTGTTGAGGATTCTATCCAAGAGAATGCTAGAAGAGCTAAGGTTGTTACCGCCATCCCGGCGGAAGCCACTATTCTCGGCTCAATTCTATCTGAAAGCCATCCCGCTATCGGAGCGAAAACCACCATTAATACTGGTTGTGCAACCAAAACTGCTCCGGCCTGCTGGGGATCAAACCCCTTCACATATTGGAGGTATAGGCTGAGGATAAATCCCGCGGCAAATGTTGCTGCATAGTTAAGAAGAGCAGCCAAACATGAGAGTGAAAAGGTCGTATTCCTCCTAAACAATCTCACTTCGAGAACGGGGTGACCTATCCTGCTTTCATACAAAATAAAGACTAAGAGCAGGATTAAGCCGCCAATCAATACAGTCGAAGACTCTGTCAGTCCGTAAATTATTAATAGAAGGGTTAAGCCATAAATAATGGAACCTAAGAAATCAAATTTTTCACCTTTCGCCTCCGCCCATTCCTCCTTAAGCTTCCATAAGGCAAGTGTTAAGGCGAGAAATCCGATGGGAACGTTTATCAGGAACACACTCCTCCAACCAAAATTTTGCGTTAAAAACCCGCCGAGAACAGGTCCAACACTCAACCCCACATAAACCGAACCAACACTAATTCCAAGGGCTTTCCCCCTTCCAGCATGTGGAAAAACCGAAGTGATTAGAGCATAACCTGTAGCAAAAATCATTGCTCCTCCGATTCCCTGGATAACTCTGAAAAAGATCAGAAATTCAACTGAAGGTGAGATGCCTGACAAAAAAGATCCAATCGAATATACGAGCAAACCAGCAATAAACACTCTTTTTCTGCCTTTAATATCGGCAATTCTACCAAAGGGAACCGAGAATATGCCGGCTGCTAAGAGGTATGAGGTGGCAATCCATCCTAAAAGTATTGGATCCGCTTTAAATTCTCTTCCAATGGACGGTAATGCTAGGTTGATAGCAGATCCCATAAACGGCGTTAAAAAAGATGAAACCGCTACCACGGTTAATACTACAAATTTTACAACATCACCTCTACGATTATTCATAGTTAACCATTAAATTAACTGAAATCCGGTATAAGTAAACATTTTTGGCTTCTGAATTACAGTCAACCCAACAACATTTAAACTTCTTTTTCTTTCTCAACCTTCTTTTTTTGGAGTTGTTGGGTTCGCTCATACTTTTCTGTTATCAGAAGCCTAATAACGTCTGTGTAGGATTCTAGTTGCAGATATTCTTTTATTGTGTTTAGTCTTTTAGCCAAAATACCATTAATAGTCATTCTGACTTCTATTTTTTCTTTCTCACTCAACCTTCAAGCCTCCGTCTTTGCTTTATTTAGCATTAAGCTTATCAATAAGCATTTTTGCCTCATCCGAAACTTGAAAACTTAACCTTCAACATCCTTTAGAGGATTTTTTGAGACATTCCTTATAGATGTATCTGGGTTTAGCACGTGCATGGTTACGGTAAACTTATTCTCCAACTTTAAACTGTTTACCGCAAATTCGACAACGTAGTCTATTGCCCATTCTGGTTAGCAACCATTTTGTAACCCGAATCCAGCTTTGCCTACTCAACCACTTTCACTCTCCTTTTCCAGAAGGCATACTGTGTATAGACTACGCAGAAACCCCAAAAAATTAGAAAAACAATGAATGCATCTTTCAACCTCCAATAAACCTGAACTGGTTAGCCGCCGGAACCATAAAATGGAGCTTAGCATGCTTACAGAACTTGCAGACTTCTTCTCCCCAGATACCTTCTAAAGCTCACCAGTAAACTTTTTTTCTGTTTCAAGCCTTTAAAAAAGTAGAAAACAAACTGAACCTTCCCGCACCTTATCTCTCCAAGCCAAACTCCTTTTAAGTTCACAAACAATATTTTCTTTTGGAGAGATGGGCTGTAAAGAAGAGGAAAACTTTTCAGGTCTCTGTTCTGAGGCAGAGGAGACCCTAAAAATTTTTGGCAGACTCCTTAAGCAGTGTAGGATAGAGGACGCTGTCAAGCTTTGTAAAGATTTTCTTGAAGAAAGAAAGGGCTGTCCTGTAGTTTCGGCTGAACTTGGGCAACTGCTGGAAAAACCTTGGAAGGTTTGATGAGGCGGAAAAAATCTACCTTGAATGGTTGAAGACGTATGACGAAGACTATGAGGCACACCTAGCCTATGCAAGGCTTCTAGCAAAACTTGAAAGATACGGTGAAGCAAGACAAGCATATATAGAGGCGTTAGACAGGGCGAAAACACTCATGACGCAGAAACAGCTACACCCAAAAACGGTTGAAAACATAGCCATAGAACTTGAAAACCTACCAAAACCAGTAAAAAAAGGACAACAAACCCTAGACATATATACCTAACCTGAAAAAGACAACTATAAAGAATCCCTTCAACAGCGACACCGAACTCCTCATACTTTTAACTTTTCTTATGGTGACACCGCCACTAATCACAACACTCATATCGATACACTTAGAAAAACAGTAACACATCATTTTTAAGCTTGAAGCCTCCAATATTTTTTAGAACTACCCGTTCCAGACCTTCCCGAACCTACCCAAACCAATTTCTTTTTAAGTTTCAGAAACCTGAAAAATATTTTAGGCTAACCTAGCCACGCCTTATCCTGTCGGGTCTGCCCAGTACAACCCTTTCCTTACCATACCCTTTTAAGTTCAGAATACAGCATCTTATTTTGACTATCCTTACCGATTCTCTCCTTGCCGAACCCAGCCTCCTTTTTTCTCTTTTTAAGCTAGAAAACGCAATATTAGAGTGGACAAACCACTCCTGGCCCCGTCCTATCCCGCAAAAAACCTTAAATACTAAGCCTTAGAACGCTGAAAGTTTTCATTTTTCCGGTTTAGCTTGAAGGATTGGGAAGAAAATTTTTACATGGTTTTGTTTAAGCTTTCTGCATCTGCTTTTAAGCTC
>CAZAHF010000100.1:0-3361 GCA_964484995.1 uncultured Candidatus Bathyarchaeia archaeon
GCAGGTTAACTTTTCCTTTAATGCTTGAAAATTTGATTGGAACATTTAATTGCTTCGCTCTTATTAAGATGATGGCACTTGAGTTTATGGGGGTGGTTCTTACCCGGTGGAGGATTATTAGCGTTTGCCCACCCAGTAGGAGTCACATCACTACTACAAACCCTATTCATATACTGGGAACTAGCGGGCTTAATACCTAAAATACCTAAAAAGTTTGGTAACGAAACTTTTCAAATACCTAATGCAGAGAGGTCTTTCATAACAGGGCATGGAGGAACGGATGTCAAGGTGGGGGTAATAATTTTTTCGAGGTGAATGTTAAATGGTAGAAGAAAAAGTTAAAGTAGTTGAAGATAAAGCATCAAACATTAGGAAAGAGTGGGAAGAGTATGCTAGAAAGGGTAACTGGGCTGTTAAAGGCTATGAAATAGTAAAATCTCCAAGCGCCCAGGAAAAATTGAAGAAGCTGCAGAAAAAGAGTTTATGGTTGCTTATAGACCAAATGGAGTGCTTTACCATCATAGCCATAGATTTGTTTCAAAGTTTTTTTAAAGGACTTATTGAAGGAAAACTTTATGGAACAAAATACCCGAAATGTGGAACCGTGCAACTGCTCTCTACGAGCCTACTGCTGGAATCCTACATGTAGAGTTGCTGAAACAGGGTATGTAGAACTACCACCAAAGGAAAAAGCGCGCTTAGGTTAACAGAACCTAAAGTCAAGCCGTAAAACATAATTGAAGAAATTCCTTAAAAATTCATGAAGGAGGTGTTCATTTGAGCGAGGAGAGAACCACTAAGCAAATCCTTGAGGAAAAGTTGAGAGGCCACGCCAGGATGCCAATTTACAACGTGGATGCTTTAAAGAAAATTGAAGAGAGATTTAAGAGTTGGGTTAACGTTAGATTAAAGGATGAGGATAGAAAAAATTGGTTTGCCACACACCAAACAATGCTGGGTTCTGAAATTAAAAAAGGTCTGCTTTATACGCCTATTGATGTGGCGAACTTAGATTACATGGAGGACTTAGGCTTTCCAGGCGAGGAACCGTTTACTCGTGGAATACATCCAAACATGTATAGAGGTAGGCTTTTTACCGTCAGACAACTTGCGGGATTCGGGGGGCCTGAAGATACCAATCAAAGAATAAAGTTTCTCCTTGCTCATGGAGCTACTGGAGTAAACATTGTTTTTGACCTACCCACAATTCAGATGTATGATTCAGATGACAAGTTTAGTAGGGGGCAGGTTGGTTGTTGTGGTGTTGCAATCGACTCAGTTAAGGACATGGAAATACTTTTTGATGGAATACCGATTGATAAAATTAGCGTTTCCCTTGTAACCCACTACCCAACCAATACAGCAATACTTTTTGCGATGTATCTTGTTGCTGCTGAAAGGAGAGGCGTTCCTTGGGAAAAGCTTACTGGTACTGTGCAGAATGACTTCATTATGGAAGAGGTTGTGAGAGGAGGTATTGAATACTTACCTCCAAAATGGGTTTTTAAGACACAGTGCGATAATATAGAGTTCATAAGAAAGAATGTTCCTATGTGGAATTTTATCACCTATAATGGTTACAATCTTAGGGAGGCAGGAACTTCAGCTATATTAGAGGCGGCTGTAGCGGTAGCAAATGCGATAGAAACCCTTAAGGAATTAACTAAACGTGGTTATGATGTAGACTGGGTTGTTGAAAGGCTTGCGTTTTTCTGGGACATAGCTAACGACTTTTTTGATGAGGTCTGTAAAATTAGGGCTGTAAGAAGACTTTGGTACAGAATTATGAAGTATAGATTTGATGCAAAGAATCCGCGTTCAATGTGGATGAGATGTCATGCTCAGACCTCCGGTATTTGTCTAACACGCGAAGAGCCTCTTAACAACATAATAAGAGCTGCTTATCATGCGCTTGCAGCGGTATTGGGTGGTGTCCAATCTTTACATGTGGATTCTTATGATGAAGCATACTCTGTTCCAACAGAAGAAGCAGCACTTTTATCGCTGAGAACACAGGAGATTATTCAAAGTGAGATAGGTGTTACTGGAGTGGTCGATCCTCTAGGAGGTTCATTTTATGTGGAAGCCTTAACTAATGAATTTGAACAAAAAATACTTGATCAAGTTGATGAAATAGAAAAAATGGGAGGTATAGTAAAAGCCGTGGAAAGTGGTTGGCTACATAAAACAATTGCCGACTACACCTACAAGGAAAAAAGGAAGATTGAAGAGGGGACAATTAAAGTTGTAGGGGTTAACTATCTTAAAGTTAAAGATATTAAACCACCTGAGATTAACGTCTTCTGCTATCCAGTAGGGGTTGAAGAGAGACAAAGAAAGAAGCTTGAAAAGTTAAGGAAGGAACGTGATAATAAGCAAGTTGAGGAGTGTCTTGAAGAGTTAAAAAAGGCTGCTAGCCGTGGTGAGCCAATAATTCCATACTGTGTTGAAGCTGCAAGAGCAATGGCTACAGAGGGAGAGATGTTTAAAGCGTTAAAGGAGGCATGGGGTTTATGGAAACCTCCATTAGCTTGGGGGTAAAGATTAAAATTGAGTGAAACTTCTAAAATAAAAGTTTTACTTGCTAGGCTTGGACTTGAAGTCCACTGGAGAGGTTCGGTCACCATAGCAGGTATGTTAAAAGATGCGGGTATGGAGGTTATTTACATTGGTAACGCTTTTCCTGAGGAGATTATCGAGGTAGCTTTAAGTGAGGATGTTGATGTTGTCGGTGTTAGCACGCTGGGAGGCTACCATTTATCCCAAGGCGAAGAACTCATGAAGTTAGCTGAGAAGAAGGGCATTAAAGATAACATAGTGTTCCTGATCGGAGGCGTCTTTCCACCCCAAGATGAACCTAAACTTAAAGAAATGGGGTTTGATGGTGTCTTCGGTCCAGGTTCAACTTCAGAACAAGTTGTTACCTTCATAAGGAAAACCGTGCCTGAAAAAGTTGGAAAAAAGAGGCCTCCAATCTAAGTTAAACAATCTTGTTCTAATGGTGTCCTACCCATGAAACGAATTCTTGCATACTCTCTATCACAAATACATTTGTTACTCGTCTTTTTCACCACATCTTCGTAATTCCATCGCAAGCAACATAAAGCTTTGTAATCCAACGGTGTAATACAGTATTGATCCCTCCCATCAGCAGCTGGTTCTTGGATTTTTAGGTCAACAACCTCCAAAAAACATATCCTCCCACATATGTATACCTTCACTTTGCCCAGCTAAGACCTGTTCAGGACACTCACAACATATAATTGTTACAATCTCCTCCGCCACCACAGTCCATGTAAAGCGTTCCCTGCATATTTAGCCCATCTAAAAACTGATGCAATTGCAGTTACAGCTTTTTCAG
>CAZAHF010000101.1:0-3314 GCA_964484995.1 uncultured Candidatus Bathyarchaeia archaeon
CCACACCTAAGATGGAGAACAGGGGACATAGTAACTATTAATAGGGAGCCGTGTGACTGTGGGAGAACTCATCCAAGAATTTATTATCTTGGAAGAAAGGCTTTTGCTGTTAAGGTCTTTGAAAAGGAAATATTTCCAAGTGAAGTTGAAGATGCTATAAGGGAGGAAAATGAAACAGAAACAGCAATTTTTCAGTTTATTCGTTATGCTTCTAAGATGGATACGTTAAAAATAAGAGTTGCACCAATACCTGAAAGAGTAAAAGACAAAAATGAGTTAAAAAACAGGTTGGAAAAAAAGATAAGCAGTTTACTTAAAACACCAGTAGAAGTTGAAATTGTTAAACCTGAAGAAATAGAGTGGGCTACATGGAAACCAATACGTATTCTTGACCTAACAAAAAAGACATAAACATTATCTTAACGTTTTTCTAACTTTAAGTTAAATTTAAGAATTCCTGTTTTAGGGAGGGGGAGGGTAAACAATGTTTAAGCTTAAAAGTTTTAGTAGAGAAGCAAAACTGTTAAATCCATTAAAAAACTTTGAAGCTGAATCAAAGATTATAGAGTATAGAACAAACCCTTTAACAGGAAGAGTTGGATGTATTCTTCTAAAAGATTCTGAAAGACCTTTTGATGAAATGATTTATACATCAGATGAAGAGTCAATTAAAAAACTTGTTGAGGAATCTAGGGAGAAATGTTTTTTCTGTCCTGATAAAGTCGAAGAGGTAACTCCTAAGTTCCCAGAAGAAATTTTTCCTGAGGGAAGAGTTAAAGTTGGTGAAACAACACTTTTCCCAAATCTTTTTCCTTACTGTGAATTTAGTGTTATTGCTGTTTTAACAAAAAAACATTACCTAAACCTTGAAGAGTTTACTCCAAACATCTTTGTAGATGGATTTAAAGCCATAAAAAGGTTTGCAGAGAAAATTGTTCAAATTGACTCTTTAACAAAACATATTGTAGTTGGGTTACAGTATTTACCTCCTGCAGGTTCAAGTATAATTCATCCACATATGCAAGCTATGTTAACAAAGGTTCCGCTTGGGGTTCTAAAAGAGATTATTGAAGCTTCTAAAAGATACTATAGGAGACATTCTTCAAACTACTGGAAAGACTTGGTTAACTTTGAAAAAGAAAACGGGGAAAGATATATTGGAAATATTGGAAATGTTGAGTGGATTACACCTTTTACACCAGTCTCGGAATACGAGGTTTTAGGAGTTGTAAAAGAAAAGTCAAGTTTCTTAGAGTTGGATGAGGAAGACTTTAAGAGTTTAGCTGAAGGCATATGTAAAATACTAAAATTCTTCAGCCAGAAAAAGTTTTCATGTTTCCAGTTTACTTTAGATTCAGGTTCAATCAACCAGAAACTTGAATATTTCTGGGTTAATTTAAGAGTTACTGCAAGACCTGGTTTAAGACAGTTTTATGTAAATGATTCATGGTTTATGCCATACCTTGTTCGACAGCCGATAATAAACCTTGCACCCGAAGAGCTTGCAAAAACTCTTAGAGGATACTTCTAAAGTTTTTAAGCCTTTGTTTATATTCCTTCTGTCATCAGGACAAAAAATAAAAAACTTTATATTGGGAATATCAAATCTAAGATGAATGCTGAATCCTCTAATATTAGAGGGTTTATAAATATCAGTCTATATGAGTAATAGAATGGAGGGTGTAAGTTGTCTGAGAAGCCGCATTTAAACATAGTTGTAGTAGGTCATGTAGACCATGGAAAATCTACTTGTATGGGGCATCTGCTATTCCTAAAGGGGGTAGTTGATGAACGTACTCTCAGAGAATATGCTGAAGCATCCCAAAAGTTTGGTGCTGGTGATACCTTTAAGTTTGCATGGGTTATGGATAAGCTTAAAGAAGAACGTGAAAGAGGATTAACCATAGATCTTTCCTACTGGAAGTTTGAAACTGACAAATACTTCTTCACAATTATAGATGCACCAGGCCACAGAGACTTCATTAAAAACATGATCACAGGTGCAAGCCAAGCTGACTGTGCATTACTTGTTTCCTCAGCTAGGAAAGGTGAGTTTGAAGCTGGAATTGAGGCTGGTGGTCAAACAAGGGAGCATGCATTCCTTCTAAGAACTTTAGGTGTTAACCAGATTGTGGTGGCAGTAAATAAGATGGATGACCCGTCAGTAAACTGGAGTCAGCAAAGGTATGAGGAGTGTAGGAAGCAGCTTGAATACCTGCTTAGAACTGTTGGTTATGATGTCTCAAAGATTGATTTTGTGCCTATTTCAGCATGGACAGGAGACAACCTAGTTAAGCCAAGCGATAAGATGCCTTGGTATAAGGGGCCAACTCTTGTTGAGGCTCTAGATAAATTTAATGTTCCACCTAAACCCATAGATAAACCATTAAGAATACCGATTCAAGATGTTTACTCTATAACTGGTGTTGGAACGGTTCCTGTTGGAAGAGTTGAAACCGGCGTTCTTAAAGAGGGAGATACTGTTATTTTTGTTCCAGCTAATGTTTCAGGTGAGGTTAAAAGTATAGAAACCCATCATCAAAGAATTCCGAAGGCTATTCCGGGAGATAACATAGGGTTTAATGTTAGAGGTGTGGCTAAGAAGGATCTTAAACGTGGAGATGTTTGTGCCCATCCAACAAATCCACCAAAAGCTGTAAAAGAATTTATAGGGCAGATTGTTGTTGTCTACCATCCAACATCTATAGCTCAAGGCTATACTCCAGTTCTTCATGCACACACAGCTCAGGTTGCTGTTAGATTTGCTGAGCTAATATCAAAGATTAACCCAAGAACTGGTGAGGTTGTTGAGGAGCACCCAGCCTTCCTAAAGACTGGAGATGGTGCTTTAGTTAAGTTTGCCCCTATTAGACCTGTTGCTCTTGAAACCTATGCTGATATTCCTCAGCTTGGTAGATTTGCGATAAGAGATATGGGAACAACAATAGCTGCAGGTGTTGTAAAAGAGATAACTCAGACAGCCTAACTTAACAATAAACTTTAAGGGAATCTCATGGTTCAAAAAGCTCGTATCCGTTTAACAAGTATTGACCACAAAAAACTAGACGATGTATGTAGAGAGATTAAGGAGATAGCTGAAAAGGTAGGGGTAAAAGTCTCAGGTCCTGTACCCTTACCAACAAGAAAAATACATGCTCCAACAAGAAAAAGTCCATGTGGTGAAGGAACAGCAACATGGGATAGATTTGAGTTAAGAGTTCATAAGAGGCTTATTGAGGTTGAAGCAAACGAAAGGTTAATGCGTAGAATAATGAGAGTTAGAATTCCTGATGATGTTTACATAGAAATTAACT
>CAZAHF010000102.1:0-3291 GCA_964484995.1 uncultured Candidatus Bathyarchaeia archaeon
TTATTGGTGTTATATTTGTTTTTGGAAAATGGCTTTTACCAGGCATACTCTCACCAACTGGTGGACCTATAAGGATAGGTAAACTTCCGAATGGAGACTATTATCTTGACATAGACTGGTTTTTCTGGTATAAGTGGTTTTTTGGATCTGATAAACCAAAACCAAGAAAAAGTTGGTGGCATGCTGTTGGTTATGCTATTGAAAACCTAATACTGGACGTCTTCTTGTTTAGAAGAGTTTTTTGTAGAGATAAGATTACATGGGCTTTAAGCTGGCCTATGCATATCTCCGCAGGTCTTATAATCCTTAGCGGAGTTCATCATGCTGCACATTCCTATCTGCTTGGGATTGGGTCAGAAGTTCCTTCTGCCAACGGTTTAGTGCTACCGATACCTCAGCTTTTTAGGTTTCCTATTGATATCCCCGGGCTTCCGTTTCCACCAATTGTAATCCATATTTTAGGAATAATATTTTTTGTTGAGGTTATTCTGCTACTTATAAGACGTTTAACGGTTAAAAAAATTGCATCAATAACAAAGTTTGATGTTCTTTTCGACTTGATTATATTGGCTTGTGGAAGTGTTGTTGGTATAACAATGGTTATTGTAGGCCCATCACCAATACTAGTAGCAATCCATGGGATTATTGCACATATATACTTTATAGCAATCCCCTGGACATTCTACACCCACATTATTGGCGGTATGCCTTTCTCCGCTGTTGCTGCGGGAGTTAGAAAAGCTAGATTGGGGGTTTAAAAGAAATGAGTGAAGAAAAAGTTTTCGTACCTGTAGACAATCTAAAAAAGCTACATATGGTTTATAGTGACACATGTTCCACCTGTGCTATTTGTGCAGATTACTGTCCCACCTATCTAGAGAAAAAGGATCCTGAGCTAATTCCTGGGAAAAAACATGAGTATGTGCTAAAACTTGTTAATGCTCAGAAAAGTTTTTTACGTATGATTTTTGGACCTAAACCTGTTGATGCAAAGGAGTTACGTGAAAAAGTTAGGTATCTTTACACATGTACTCTTTGTGGTAGATGTAGTGAAGCATGCAGTTATGATGTTGACCTTTACTCTCTTTGGGCAAACATAAGAGTTTCTGTTTTTAGGGCTGGTTTTGCACCAGAACCTCTAAAAATGCTTCAAACTACTCTAAAGAAGGCTAAAGATCCTTATGATGCAGGTTTAGATATGAGAACTTTTTGGGTTAGACGTGCAAGGTTAAGGGAAGCCCCCTTAAAGTATACGGCTAACCTAGTTTATTTTGTTGGTTGTGCAACAGCTTTTAGAGCTCAAAATCGTGCTATAGCTTCTTCAATAGCACAAATTCTTAACTATTTTAAAGAAGACTGGACTTTGCTTGGAGATAAAGAATGGTGTTGCGGTTCGCCTGTTATGATGGTGGGTGATGAGGAGACAGCTAAAGAGTTTGCAGAACATAATGTGGAAGTGATAGAGGAAACACGTGCTGACACTGTTGTTGTTGGTTGTGCAAGCTGTTATCGTATGTTAAGATGGGAGTATCCAACTCTTTTAAGACGAAGACCAAAATTTGAGGTTTTACATATAACAGAGCTTTTAAACAAGTATTTGGAAGAGGGAAAACTTAAGCTAACAAAGTCTGATATCCCGGTTACTTATCATGATCCATGTGAGCTTTCACGGTTAGGCGGGGTTATTAAAGAACCTCGAAAAATACTTAAAGCCTTAACAAGCAATTTTGTTGAGATTCCTGAACATGGTAAGGATACCAGGTGTTGTGGTGGAGGAGGATTACTTCAAGCTATTGACAACGATCTTAGAATCAAAATAGGTGTAAAAAGAATTAGGCAGGCTGAAAATATTGGAGCGAAAATAATTACTTCCGCATGTCCATCCTGTAAGCTTACCCTGCTAGACGCTGCAAAAAGTGTTGGAAGTGGTATAGAGGTTTTAGATATAGTTGAACTTTTAGCAAAACAATTAGCTTCTAAATAAAAGCTTTTGTTTAATTTTAGGTCGAGTATGTTGTGGTAGGAATAGACCATGGAAACATGTATTCTAAAAAGTTATTGGGGTTTAATGAAGCCAAAAATTCTTGTAGCTATGCTTCTTCTCTATCTTGCTCCTCTTATTGCCAACATAGACCTAACAGTGTCTATGACTAGCTTATTCTACTATTTTTTAGGGTTTATTGGTGTTTTAACTTCTGTTGGTGGGGCAAATGCGCTTAACTGTTATCTGGATAGAGACGTAGATAAAATAATGGTTAGAACAAGAAGAAGACCTATTCCTCTTGGTAGGGTTAAGCCAGAACATGCTTTCTACTTTAGTTTAACTCTTCTTGGTTTTGCTTTCTTACTATCTGTTGTAGCGGGGTTAACATTAAGTTTAATTCCTATGTTTTTACTGCTTAGTGGAGTTACATGCTATATTTTACTTTACACTATTCTTACTAAGAGAAGAAGCATAACAAACATTTTTTTTGTATCTCCCGCTAATGCCTGTCCAGTCTGGTTAGGATGGTTTTTAGCTTTTGGCTCTATAAACCTACATGGACTTATTTTAGGTATGCTTGCAGCCTTATGGGGGCCTCTTCATCTGTGGATTATAGCATATATTTACTCTCAAGACTATAGAAAAGCCAAAATTCCGATGTTTCCTGTTTTAATTGAAAAAAGAAAAAGTGTTTTATCTATTTTTGTGGTTTCTATGCTTTTAGTTTTTGCTTCTTATATCCCCTATCTGCTTGGTTTTAATAAGCTAATCTACCTGTTTACCATAACAGGTCTAAACTCTTTAATGGTTTATTTGTCTGTTAGGTTTATTCTTAATCCTACAGGACATAATAGTTGGCGTCTTTTTAAATTAACAGCACCTTTTATAATCCTAGTTATTTTTGTATCAGTTATAGACCTAAGATTTTCGCTGTTTTTTGTCTAAAAACCGTAGAAAGAATTCTTTTTCCCGGTTAAACGTTGGTTAGGCAAAATTTAAAAAACTTAACATTTAAAATCTAGGATTAAAATTGATATGTAAACTCTTACGGGGACAATTTCTGAGGTGGAATTTTAAGAAGGGAGGATTTAACTAATGGAAGAGCCAAGGATTGGGGTTTTTATTTGTAAGTGTGGTGGAAACATTTCTAACTGGGTTGATGTTGACGCTGTTGCTGAGGCTGTAAAAGGAGAGGAAAACGTTGTTTTTGTAACTGTTGACACCTACATGTGTTCCGCACCATCCCAAAAGATGATTCAGGATAAGATTAAAGAACATAATCTTAACAGGGTTATTGTCGCCTCATG
>CAZAHF010000103.1:0-3265 GCA_964484995.1 uncultured Candidatus Bathyarchaeia archaeon
CAGCTTGAGGATGCTCAAGACGAGATAAATAAAACCTATATTCAGATGGCTCTTTCAACTGTCCCAATTCTTACAACAGCATTAGATAAGCTTAGTCTTACAAGCATAACTAAGGCTATTCCAGCTGTTCAAGGTATGGGGATGGCGTTTAAAGGGCTTATGGTTTCTATGGGGCCGATAGGCTGGGTTTTGCTTGGGATAACCGCTGCTGTAACAGCTTTTTCGGTTGCATGGATAAACAATTGGGGTGGAATCCAAGAGAAAACTCAAGCTTTCTTAGACTGGTTTAAAGGAATATATGAAGCTTACATTAAACCAGTTTTAGATGCTATTATCGGTGGTTTTGTTTGGCTTAGTGAAAAAGTAGGTTGGCTTTGGGAAAACAGTATAGGTAGAATTGTGGAAGCAGCAGAATGGCTTTATAAAACTCTTGTAGGAGGCTCTGTTTTCCCGGAATTAATGGATAAGATTAGTAGGGTAACCTTTGAAGGATTAAACCAAACTGTATCCACATGGAAAACAGCAGTAAGCCAAATTGAGGATTTAACAAGCCAGATTTTAGGTTCTATGAGGATTTCAAGGGTTGCAGCAACAGCTTTGGCAAGAGAAATAGCTGGTTTTCGTGGGGTTTCTGTTGTAACTTCAACTGGTGTTGTTAAAGGTTATGGTGGTTATAGTAGTGTTGAAGAAGTTATTGCTAGTTATGAGCGTAGCATAGCCTTAACTAAACAGGTTTTTGGTTGGGGTGAAACCCACCCAGCTATAACAGCGTATAGACATGAAATTGAGTTGTTAAAGGCTAGCCGTCCAATAAACATCTACAATGAAAACCACATTTATGGTGAGGTTGACTTAGACCGGATGGCTACAAAAATAGCCTCAAAAATAGCTTCAGAAACAGGTGGCCTCTAAAAATGGTTGAATACTTAATTAAAATAAACGGGAAAAAATATCCTTTTCTTAGTGTAAGTTTACTAAAAAAGGTTAAGTCACCAGAAGAATTTGAGGTTGAGCTTCCCACAGTTGAGGATGTTAATATAGGAAGCCAAGTTGAGGTTTATAGGGAAAAACATAAGGTTTTTAGTGGACTTGTTGAACGTAAAACCTTAACCCTAAAAGAAGATGGATTAAACCTAAAAATTTGGGGAAGAGACCTTTCACAGAAACTTTTCCATAAACTTACAAACAAAAATTCTTGGAGTAAAACAAAGATAAAAACAATTCTTCAAGAAATTTTAGCAGACACCGGTTTAACGGTTGGCGAAATTCAGGACCCTCTACCTGTTTGGCATAGGTGGTTTCAAACCTCAGACACAGATTTTTCAAATGACAGTTTAACTGATGTTGTTGTAAGTGGAACAGGTGAGGATGCTAAGGTTATACTTGACTCAACACCCAAACTTGACAGTCAACAAACAGACACAAGTTATGGTAACGATGTTACAACAACACGTTGGAGAGCAGACAATTTTACAGTTCAAAATTCAGGTTGGATAAATAAAGTTGAACTTTACCTCCTTTCCGTATCCTCATCAACAATCACTGTTTCTATTCGTTCAAACCTTACAGGTTTAGACTTATGTTCAGCATCAACAACAATTACATCAGCTAACTGGTATGAGTTTACTTTTCCATCACCAATCTATGTAAACAAAAATGAAGCCTACTATCTTGTTGTAAGAGTTGCTTCTGGCGATATCGCCTACTGGTATGGTGGAACAGCAGGAACATGCTGGGTTTCAGATGATAGTGGTTCTACATGGACTGAGGTAACAGGAAACCAAAGCTATAAAATTTATATTCAACATGAAAAAGGGAAAATTGTTTCAACCCTTATTCAACCTACAAACTGGATTAAATGGCTTTTGTTAAAAGCAACAACAGTTTTAAACAATCAAACAATAACTTTTGACATTTTAGATTCAGCAGATAACGTTTTAGTTAGCGGTATAACACCAAACCAGCTTCCCTACGATATTTCAGGTTTAACTCAAACAGCAATAAAGGTAAGAGCAAATCTTTCAACAACAGATAGGTTAACATCTCCTGAGCTTCATGATTGGCTTATAAGCTTCTATGCAGACTATGTTGATTTTACAGTTGATAATGAAGCTGTTTTTGACGCTGTAAAAAGGCTTGCTGAACTTGTAAACGCAGAGTTTTGGGTTGACCAAGATGGAAAATTTTATTTTAAGCTTGAACGTGGAAGTGATTTAAGCAGTAACTTAACCTTAGATTCAGCTCAAGACTATTTTACGGTTGAATGGACTGTTGACGGTGTTAAGCTTAGTAACAAGATAAAGGTTATTGGGGCTGGGGAACCGCCAAACCGTATAGAAGTTTTTGAGGAGGATATTGAAAGCCAATCAGTCTATGGTTTAAGAGAAATTGTTAAAGTTGACAAAGATATTGAAGAATCTGAAACAGCAAGAACTTATGCTATAAACCTTCTAAACCTCCACAAAAACCCTGTTGAATATTTAACCCTAAACCTTCTCCCAAACAAAACCTTTGATGTTGGAGATAAAATAACGGTTAAATGTAATCCTTTAAACTTAAACAAGGCTTTCAGAGTAAAAAAGCTCCAAATAACTTTTAACAAAAACATTGAAGTTTGGAAGGTTGAACTTGGAGAAGAGCCTCCCAGCCTAATAGATGAAATCCTTAAAACAAGGGTGATTGAAAGATGGCTAAAGTAAAAATTGGTTTTGACGAAAACATTTTAGACCTGCTTAGTATAGGAAGTGTTAAAAAAATTGTTAGACATCCAATAAAGACTTATACTAGAAAAAAGCTTCCAGGACATGAAACTCTAATTCTAAGTCTAGGTTCAGCTGAAACCCTATATGTAGTTGCAAGGATTAGTTGATAGTGATGTGGATGAAAACCTACAGAAACTTTTAAACCTTTACCATTCACAGAAACCTGTTTGGCTTGAAACAGATAGTTTTACGGTTGCGGGAAAAATTACAGATTTAGAGTTTCCTTATGAGGCTGGTCAGCTTTGGCGTAGATATAGGCTTGAATTAACCGAGGTTCCGTTTTGGGGAACAACCATAATAAACGAGGGTGAAGAAGCCTACCTTTGTGATTTAGATTTTCAAAGTAAAGCTAAACAGATAGTTCCAACCTATGGAAGACATAACTTTCAACTTGATAGAACAAACAAAAAATTTAGTTTTGAGTTTCTGCTTGTAAATGAGCTTGAAGAAACAGAAAACTTCAACGTTCTTTGGGATGATGACCAGACAAGCTTTTGGAGTGT
>CAZAHF010000104.1:0-3264 GCA_964484995.1 uncultured Candidatus Bathyarchaeia archaeon
GGCTAATGTAGTCTATACCAAAAAATAAAAACCCGAATTTATGGAGGGTGAAAAAGAAGCTTGGCAAAGCGAATTTTATCCACCACTAATAGTGAGGGCTTAAGACTTAAACTACGGAAACCCACCCGGGGCTCCAATAAAAAATGTTTATCTAAGTATTTTTAGATTGTTTTACATTACATAACATAAAACTGGATTTTATTTTTTAACTACCTCTTCTTATGCTGGTAGAACTATCGTCTATATGATTGGTTCTGAAGTCTTAAATTATTTTTTTAAGGTTATCAAGGTTTGAGGTGCCTTGGTTATGAAAACTATTAAATATTTGGCTTTGATGGTGGTTCTTACACTTGCAATTTCGGTGGTAGCTGCTTCCTACAGTATGGCTTTAATTCAGCCAAATCCAGCATCTCAAACCTTTAATGGAGAGAAGCCTACGGTAAAAATTGTTAAAGCAACAGTAGTGTCCATAAACAATTCTACGGTTACAGCAACCATAGAAGGTGAAACCTTAGATCTTTTTGCTAGAGGTCCTTGGCTTATAATTACAGGTGAGCTTGTAGAGAAAGCATGGTGGAAAAAAGCAAAAGACTATGTTAAGGAAGGCGAAGCCTTAATAGCTATGTCAACAGTAACCAGAGAAAACAAAACGTTTAATGTTCTGCTTGGATTAAAACAAGATGACATAATTCTGGTTAAACCTATCCTATTAAGATGTGAAGCCAAAAGACATTTACATACTAACCGTTACCTAAGCGTTAAAGGTGAAATAGTAGAGAAGGGAAACAATTATCTTCTAATAGAAAGAAACGAATCTAAAGGTTTAGTAATTATAGGAAGCAAGTCAAAATGGATTAAAGCTGGAAGCGGAGAAGCAACATGGGAAGAGGTAGCTAACGAATTTAAAGCAGGAGACACAATAAGAATATTCTGCCACCACATCCTAGTAATGAAAAAAGAGTTTGCAGAAGCTTTTGGAATAAACACCTTTATATGGGGATACAGCGGAGCAATCATAAACCTAACCTCAGGAACCACCATATCCAAAGCCTAAAAACATAGTTTAAAACAGGTAGTAACTTGTTCCTACCAGTTCCTACCCAAAAATTAAAGCATATAATGCACTGTAATGCAGTGTCATACACGTAATACCATCCACAACAAATAAACAAAACCATGGATTTTTATGGTTTTCCCGGTTTAGGAAGAATTAACACAGGCTTTTCATATTTAACCCTAAAAAATGTGCTTCCACATCTTGGACATGGATTATCTCTTGTAGCTCTATCAAGTCTATGACCACATCTTCCACAAACACAAATAGGCTTAAAACCCATATCAACATCCAACAAGCCTAATATCCCCAAAACCTATTTTTAAATTTAGATGTAACATCTTCACTGTAGACATGATGAATTATAGGATTTCTGACCTATGATGAAGGAGGTTTCGGCTGAAAAACCCGCCCTTTATCCAAACGAAAACCATCAAAAAACTGGTTCAGCAAGATAGATATTATGTTTATTCCTTAAAACTCTAGCTTTAACTGTTGAGCCAACTGGTATATGGTTAGCATTAATAAGCGTAAAAACCCTGTCCTGGTTTGGTGGTAAAGCTAATTTTTCATTTTTAAGCCAACCTTCCCCTATAACCCTAAGCCTTACCTTTTCAAGTTTTCTGTAAACAACTGGTAAAATTGGAAGCTTATGAATTCCAAAATCTTTAGGATTTAAAACCAGCTTAACCTTATAGATTTTTTCTAGTTCTCTAAGCCTATCATAAAACTTTTTCCATGTAAATGTTTTAACCTTCCTTAGTTTACGTCCATACCTATGAACCTCATATTTTTGAATTCCAAGCGGAGGGTAACGCTTTCCAGCACCAAGCCTAATAGCCAACTCAATTATTTTTGGAATTTCCTCATCATTAACAGTAGGAATCCAAACCGGGGCTAAAAGCAAATCTACACTAGTATTTTCAACCATATATTTGGCTAATTCAACTATCCTGTTTACATCATAATTTTCTGTGTTACTTAACCATTTAGCAATAGTTGGATTTAAAGCATCTATTGAAAGATTTATTCTTGAGAGACCTACCTCAGAAAACTCCTCTAAAATTTTTTCGTTAAGCAAAAATCCATGAGTCTGCATAGAAACAACTTCTACACCCTTAACATTTTTAAGCTCATAAATTAACTCAACAATTTTTGGGTAGGTTAAAGGATCGCCAACAGTATCAACATGAGCTTCAATCTTTTTTTCACCTTTAAACTTGACAATCCTTCTAAACTCCTCAACAAGATAGTCTAAAGGAACAATATACTCTGTCTGCCTAAGAGTCGATTTTGGACCTGCATTAGTTGAACAAAAAATACAGGAAAGAGGACATGTGGATATTGGTCTTACCTGAATTAGATTTGTTCCTCTATCTATCAAGCCAAAAGCTATACACCCAACTAAGGGAATTGGCGGGTTTACCTCTATTATGCGTCTTTCCTGACAAGCCATAAGCCTATTCCTTACCCATTATAAGAATACTCTCTAAAGCCTCTCCAATCTTAACAGTTCTATCCTTTGTGGCAACTCTCTTATTTACAATAATTCTCCTATCCACTTTAAACCCAACACTCTCAGCAATTTTCCCTATTAAAACATCAGACTCAACGATTCTATCTGGAAAAACACCCTGACCTACAACCATTACAACCTTACCTTTCTCATCTAAAACCCTATACATCTCTCTTAAACATACCTTCATATCCGCAAAATAAGCTTCAGCCTCTTTAGGTAAATCCATCTCTGGAAAAGGATTTTTTAAGCCAGTTAGGTTAAGTCCAACATAGTTCTTTACAAAATCTTTTTTAACATAATCAGGTAGAAGTGCTTCTTCAACACTAAAAGCCTTTATGTACTCTGGTTTGTTTAGGTAAGGTGGAGAAGTAACTATAAGGTTAAACATACCATCTAAAACAAAACTAAGATTTCTCGCATCAGCTAACTCAACATCTACTTTACATTGTTTAAACTGAGCCTTTTTAAGATGCCTAATAAACCTTTTAACAGTAGCTTTAAAAACTCTTTTTAGAGGAGGATGTTTTCTCCTAAAAAACTTTATTACTGCTCCATCTTTTAAGGCATAAGATATTTTCATAGCTGAAACTATTAACGCAAAATCAAAAAAGCTACGCTCAACAAAATCGTCAATACAGCTGATTTTAGACTTAAAAAATAATATATCCTCTAATGCAGGACGTGAAAAAGC
>CAZAHF010000105.1:0-3124 GCA_964484995.1 uncultured Candidatus Bathyarchaeia archaeon
TTGTCAAAAGCTTTAGGTGGACCATAGGTATAATGCTCTCAATACTCATACCAATATGGATAACAATAATCCTAGCAATCCTAAAATAGAAATTTCAATAAAACTGGCGTTAGTAGTGATTATCGGTTGTTTGATAACCTATTAGTAGTGGCAGCTTATAATTCCTTTTGTGGGTGTTTCTTTTGTCGAAGTATAGGCGTCTTGCAGAATATTTTGATGGTTTAACTGTGGATAGGGTTGAGTTGAGTCTTACGGATGTTGAGAACATTTTGGGTTTTAGGCTTCCATCTTCGGCTAGGAGGGCTGCTTGGTGGGCTAACGATAAAACAAAAACTCAAGCTGTTCACGGTTGGCTTAAAGCTGGATGGGTTGTTGAATCCGTAAACATGAGGAAAGAAATAATAAGCTTCAAAAGAACCGGTGAAAAGTTCTACGGGAAGCTACCAACCAGAGAAGCAAGAAGGCTTAAACCAGAACCCCTACCACTTAATGAAATTCCAGGATTAGAGGAAGTTTACGGGGTTAAGGGTGTAGAAATCCCGCTTTATACTAGTTCAGGAGAATTTGAAGAAGTGACAACAAAAATAGTTTCGGAGTGGTTAAGAGTAAAGCTTGTGAGTTACAGAGGAGAAGAGTTAGGCGAGATAGACTTTATGTCCCAAGACCGAAAAATTGTTGGGGCAGCTTTATCGCCATGGTATAGAAAGATAAAGATCACGATACAATAAGCATAGTAGTCTAAAAAACAGGTCATTTGAATCTTGGTGTGTCTACAGCGAAGAATATGATTTTGATGTACGTGTTGGGGTAAACAACAGCGTACCCTACTATAATCCACTCGAATATCAGCTCCTCCGTGTACCACCTAAAGAGGAAGATAAGGAGGAAAAGGAGAAGAAACTAAGTTTGTCGGAGCTACTAAAACAATGTGGAATAAGAGAAGAGGAACCGGTACTTGTTATCTTTCATATGTTCTCACCATACATCAACTACGGTGGATACGCGAAATCTAAAATCCCCTTACTTATAGAGGAGAGGAGGGCTATCGGTGGTTTGCTTAACAATACATGTTCATGGTATAAAGGATATAAAGGGCAAATGCACAGCTTCCACATCAACAGGGCTTTACTTAGAGAAAAGCTCACCGAGCTGGTAATGAGTTATTTTAAACAGGGACTTAAAATTACCTCCCGACATGCATTCTATAGAAAAGCAAACGAAAACTTATATCCGTTTAATAAACAAGGTTACAGGGCAGTACTGGAGATTTTGGTCGACCTCAGACTTGAAGGAAAACTTCCTTGGGATTCTATTGCTGACCGCAGTCGGTACTGGTATGACCCAATACCCAAATCTACAAGTCTATCCGAGTTAATTGAAGATTTCCATGGTACAGTCTTGTCAAAGCTTGGATTTGACCCCTGGAAAGAGCTGGGAAAATATGTTGAAATTTGGGTTGAAAAGGAAAGTATAGCGGAATTCCTTAAACCTTTAGCACGCAAATGGTTAACAGTTCTAGCACCAAGCCGTGGATACGCCTCTTGGGCTTACGTATGGGAAGGTGTAAAGCGAATCAAAAGTTATGGTTACGAGGAAGTAACAATACTTTATGTTGGTGACTATGACCCCTCCGGATTGGATATTGAACGCCATTTAAAAGAAGCTATAAATCACTTCAAAGTTAACTGCCACGTAAACCGTGTGGCTGTAACGGAAAGAGACATAGAAACCCTACCTCCAAGCCCACTCAAAAAAGGCGATCCAAGACTAAAAAGTGAAAGATATGCTTGGTATCGGGAAAGTTACGACAACAAGGTGTGGGAGGTTGATGCTATCGAACCAAAAGAACTCTACAGGAGAGTAGAAGATGCCCTTAAAGAACAAATAAATTTAAAAATTTGGAGGCGTATTCAAAAGAAAACCGAAAAAATAAGAAGCAAGGCACTAAAGATTTTAGATGAAGCCTTAAAAAATGCAACCTAAAAAACTACTACCTTTTAGGCTCTGGTAACCTTTCGGAAGATACTTTCAAGACGAGATAAGGGAAGTTTTATGGCATTTCATCCAAGGGATAAGAAGTGGTTAATCCCATTTGTTGTGTTCTGGAGTTTTGCCTAGATACTTGGATTAATAGGGAAGCCTTTGCTTAAGCCTAGGGAGATGCTGGGTTAGGTGTGGTTCCTCGGGTTCCCCAAACTGTACAGAATTACTTTACATATCACTAGCGATTTTGGGGAACTTGCAGAACCGTGAATAATAAAACTGTACATTTCAGGGGAGAAAAACATGCAAACACACCCTGTAGAAACCGTTGCCCATGCACTTCATATAACACCAAGAGCCCTCAGAAAACGGATCAAGAAGGGGAAAGTTAAGGCTATCAGGATAGGTAAAAGATGGGAGATACCTGAAGACGAATTTAACAGGCTTATTTCGGAGGCAAGAGGAGTAACCTTTACTGAAAAAGAAGCTGAGGAGGAAGCTGAAGAAGATATTGCTGACCTTCAACCTTTTCTTGAAAGGCTTACCGAGAACGTCAATACAGTACCTTTGAAGAGGCTTATCAAACTCTTCTTTATTCTGAGGACATCTAGAGAGCTTAGAGAAATACTTAGACAGCGGTGTCAAAAGAAGAGGAAGAAGTCCACGATCCTGTCGATGATGGATCAGCTTAAGCCTGGCGAGGTTGCACGTATCCTTGGTGTTCACCGCCACACAGCCAGAGAATATCTTGAGGCTGCAAGGTCTATAGCCACAATTCTTTTCCTCTAAACCTAAAAAATTTTTAGCTTTGTGGAGTTTCGTCTGTTTCTTCTTTTACCAACCTATATTTGAATCCGGCTATTTCGATTTCCTCTGGCGGGTAGGTTGTAGGTAGGTCTCCGCCCCTGTAAAAGTATCTGTCGCCTCTCTTCTCTACTAAACCTTCTTTTTGAAGTCTTTTAAGGTGGTAGCCTAGAACGCTTGGTGTTGCTTTTGTTCTCTCCAGAATGTCTGCAAAATGCAGCCCATATGGTGCACGTTTAAGCACGTAAAGTATTCTGTGGGAGGGTCTCTTAAGGTTGAGAATAAGTGAGACCGTTACTGGCTGCCGCATAACCATCCTTCTAAGATTATCTCCATG
>CAZAHF010000106.1:0-3095 GCA_964484995.1 uncultured Candidatus Bathyarchaeia archaeon
GTAGGGTAGTAAAACTAGTATGTGGGGTAGTATTTGTTTGATTTTGCTTTCATTTTTAGTTTTTATTAGTTTTTGGTAGAGTTTCCAGTGTTTTTGTGCACATTTTTCGATTGATTTGTTTTCTGCAAGTTTTTTAAGAGCTTCCTGATATCTTTTTCTTTCTTTTTGGTTGTTTAGTAGTTCTATTGTTTTGTTTGCTAGTTCTTCGATGTTTTTTGGGTCTACTAGTTTTCCGTTTTCTGTGTTTTCTAGTTCTGTGAAGTGTAGTGTTTTTGCTGCTATTATTGGTGTTCCGAAGCTCATTGCTAGGTGTAGTATTCCGCTTGATGAATAGTAGGATCTGCCCTTTTCGTAAGGTAGTATTAGTATGTCTGCTGCGTTGAAGTAGATGGGTAGTTCTTCGTCTGGTATGTATTTTGTTATGAATTTTACGTAGTTTTGAAGTTTTAGGGTTTTTACGAGTTGTTTTAGATGTTTTAGATATTGTTCCCCTTGGTATATTTTTCCTTTCTGTACTGTTCCTACTATTAGTAGGATTGTGTTTTGGGATTTTTCTACGATTTTTTGTAGGGCTTTTATAACGTTTTCGTAGCCTTTTCCTTTTCTTATTAGGCCGAATAGTAGGAGGATGTTTTTTCCTTGTAGGTTTAGTTTTCTTTTTGCTTCGTTTTTGTCTATTTTTGGTAGTTTTTTTACGTAGTGTGGTATTATTGTTATTTTGTTGGGTGGGATTTTGTATTGTTTTGTTAGGGTTTCTTTCATTTTCTTTGTGTGTACTATTATTTTGTGGGTTGATAGTGCGTAGAGTTTTGTTAGGAGTTTTATTGTGTTTTTTACTAGTGTTAGTGGGTATTTTATGTTGAAGGTTTTAAGCGTGTCTTTTTTTAGGTGTTTGAGGCTGAAAACTGTGTGAAATGTTATTACGACTTTTTTGTTTAGGAGTTTGAGTAAAAGGAGTAGGAGGGCGTAGATGAGGTTTGCGGCTAGTGAGCCGAAAATTAGCCATTCGTGTTGAAGATGGACAACTTTAATTTTTTTTTAAGTATTTTGCGGAAAATGTTTAGTGGGGAGGTGATGTTTAAGCCTTTTTCCCATGTTTTTTCGTATTGGAGTTTTCCTTGGTATGGTGTTTCGGAGAGTATTACTATTTTGTTTCTTTTGTTTTTTGTTAGTGTTCCGTAGAGGTTTTCTGTGTAGATTCCTATTCCGCATTTTGATGATGGTGATGTGCTTATGATGGCTACTTCTGCTTCTTGGTTCACTGTGCGTCACTTCCAAGCGTGGAAACTGCATCGAGACTAAAGTTGTTTTTGTAAATATAGTTTACGGTGTGAGGTGTTTTTGTTTTGAAGGAGTTTATTTAGATTTAAAATGAGTTGAATAATGAAGTTTATTTAATCGATCTATGTGATTCAATGGTTTTACTTTTGATCTAGACAGTTTTTGTTGGATTATTGCACTTTAGGTTTGGTTTTACAAAATCTGTTGCTGATCTTAATAGCCAAATTTTCTCTTTTTTGGCTTTTTCAATTAATTCGTAGGTTGGTGATAGAGTGTAAATTACGAGGATTACATTTTTTCTAAGGTATTCTGGATGTTTTTCTTTAAGTTGTTTAAATTTTCTTTTTAGTTCGTTTAGAAGAGAGACTCCTGCTCTAGTTTCTACTTCCCCGATCACGCATGTGTCATTTGATGTTCCATAAATGTTTATTTGCATATCTGGGAGAATTAATTCGCCTAATTCTATATCTAAACCTATTTCTTTAAGGCGGTATTCAATAATTATGCGCGCATCCTCCTCTACGGTTAAAGATATTTTGTCTAATCTGCTTTCTAGCCTACTTCTGGTATATTTAATTTCTCTTTCGACTCTTTCAAATCTTTCATCAACTTTTTTGAATCTTTCATTCATCATCTTGAGCATTTTATTAAAGTCTTCCCGCATCTTATTGAAATCATCTCGCATTTTATTGAAATCTTCTCGTAAACCTTTTTGTTCTTCTCTTAATCTGACCATTTCTGTCTCTATTCTATCAAGTCTTTTTAGGATTTCTGATAGTCCTAGATAGCCTGCAACAGTGTATCTAAACTCTTTATCTTTTTCAAGTAGTTCTAGGAACTCTTTTCTTAGCGTTGAGTCCATAAAATTCCACCAGGGAAAAATATTCACTATATTATTTAAACTTATCAATAGAGATCGTGTAACTTTTTTAAGTGCTATAAGATGTTGTGTTGTTTGTTTTGGTTTGATTTAAGTTTAGATTAGGTTTATTTTGTTTTCCATGTTAGCCATATGTTCATTGCGTAGTTCCATATTGCTGCTCCTGTTGCGCCGAAGAGGTTTGATATGATGTGGTGAATGTTTAGGATGTTTGTGAATAGCCATAGGGTGGTGATGTTTATTAGTATGCCTCCTAGGCAGAGTGCGTTGAATTTTATGCCTCTTAGGATTATGTTTGCTGGTTTTTTGATTTTTGTTTTGGGGACCCATATTTCGCTTAGAATAAAGCTGAATAGTATCATGGTTTCTAGGCTTAGGATGGAGGAGTATACGTAGTTTATGTAGAGGTATTTTGTTAGGATTAGGTAGATGAACATGTTTACGAGTACTGCTAGTATGCTTATTACCATGTATCTTATGAGTTTTATGGCTTCTCCTATTGTTTCTGAGAGTCTGTAGAGGTGTTTTATGAATTTTATGTATTCTCTAAGTGTTAGTTTGCTTTTTCCGTTGTTTCTTGTTCCGAAAGTCATGGGTATTTCTGCTACTTCTTCGTATTTTCCTTTTGCTAGTATTTCGAGGAAGATTTTGTATCCTACCGGTTTAAGTTCTATTCCTTCTATTACTTCTCTTTTAAGGACGAAGTATCCTGATAGTGGATCTTTTACGACTCTTGCTTGTGGGACGAGTATTTTTGCTAGGAGTCTTGCTCCTTTTGATACTATTTTTCTTTTTAGTCCCCAGCCTTCTATTTTTCCTCCTTTTGTGTATCTGCTTGCTACTGCGATGTCTTTTCCGTTTTTTATTTCTTCTATTAGGGTTGGTAGTATTTCTGGTGGGTGTTGGAGGTCTGCGTCTATTACGCCTAGGATTT
>CAZAHF010000107.1:0-3054 GCA_964484995.1 uncultured Candidatus Bathyarchaeia archaeon
CTTGTTATTTTTGCTTTCATACCTTTAAACGGTCCACCAATAATTTCTACAGTATCACCAACATCCAACTCTTCAATAACAGGTTTTGTAATTATAAATCTTTCAAGCTCAGAAATTTTGATTAAACCAGGAAGTCTTTGTTTTGCATGTTTAATTCCAGCAGCAGCTTCATCAACAAAATGGGGGCCTGCTGCTTCAACAAAAACATATCCTTTAAGGCTTCCAGTAACAAGAATAGCGTATATAGGTAGATTTGCTGAAGCAGCCCTACTATACATCAAATTTGCAACATTTAACTCTTGGCCTGCAGTTGTCTTTAAAACATAAATTTTACCTTTTTCAGGTTTTTTCTCTTCTAAAGGTTTTTCTTCCTCAATTTTCTCAGCTTCCCTAACCTCTTCTTTTTTCTCTTCTCCCCCCACTTCCTCCGGTTTAGCTTCTGTTTCTGGTTTTTCTGGTTCTTCACTCATTTTTAAACCATCAACCTACCCGATTTTAACCTCCCATAAGGGTTATCATAGATGAGACAAACCTTATCAAAAAACCTATAGCTCCAATAATAAGCACACCTATTAAACATACTCGGAAAAGAAGCCAAAACTCTGATTTTCCAGGTTTTGTTGCTGACCTAAGCATCCTATAGCTTGCTGAAAACCATGATCTTAAACCCAACCCATATTCACCCAGCTTAAAACTATAAATTTAAAATCAGGGTTTTAAGTGTTTAGTTTAAACTCTAATTCTAAAAAGTTCACTAACATTTTTTATCACAGCCTTCTCAACCTCAAAAGGACTAATTTTTCTAGTTTCAGCTATTTTTTCTACAACAAGTTTAACGTTTTGAGGAAGATTTCTACCGCCTTTAACAGCTAAAAAAGGTGAATCTGTCTCTGTTAAAATTTTTTCTAAAGGAGTTGTTTTAGCAACCTTTTTTACGTCTTTACTTCTAAAAATGTTTGGTGCAATTGAAATATAGTAGTCTTGACCAACTATTTCTTGAGCTAAGCTTTTTTTACCTGAAAAACAGTGGAAAACAGCTTTTTTTATGTTATACTGGGTGACAAACCTAAACCCCTCCTCTAAGGCTTGACGAAAATGGAGAACAAGAGGTAAATCTAGTTCTTTTGCTAAATCAAGAAAACCAATAAAAACTTTTTTCATCCGTTGAATTTCTTCTGGTTTTTTAACCCAATAATAGTCTAAGCCTACCTCACCAATTCCAACTATTTTATGCTTGTTAAGCCTGATAAACTCCATATATTCTTCTATCTGTTTATCCGTTAACTCTGAAACATGGATAGGATGTAAACCTAAGGTTACATAGATAAACCCGGGATGTTTTTCAGCTAACACTAAAGCCTTTTTAGAGTCTTCAGGTTTAATTCCACTTATAATAACTGCCTTTAAAGTTTTTTTAGCGTCTTCAATAACTTCTTCACGGTCTTTATCAAAGTCTTTAAAGGTTAGATGACAGTGAATATCTATCATATTTACACACCTTTCCTTTAACCCATAAGTGAGGCTAAAAGTCCTCTTTGTAAATGTAACCTATTCTCAGCCTGAAACCAAACAACAGATTTAGGTCCATCAATCACTTTGTCCGTAACTTCTTCACCTCTTTTAGCTGGTAGACAATGCATAAAGATACAGTCTTTTTTTGCGTAGTCAAAAAGTTTTGTTGTAACCTGAAACCTTGGTAGAAAAACTTTTAGTCTTTTTCTTTTTTCAGCTTCTTTCCCCATAGACACAAACGTATCGGTGTAGATAATGTCAGCATTCTTAACAGCCTTTCTAGGGTTATTTGTTAACTCTATCCTTGAACCTGAATTTTTTGCTTCTTCTAAAGCTTTTTTTACTATTTCCTTTTTTGGCTCATAGCCTTTTGGTGTTGCAACACTAATGTCTAAACCAAACTTTGAACATGCAATTAGCAGGGAGTGACATACGTTATTCCCATCCCCAACCCATGCAAGCTTTAAACCTTCAAACTTGCCTTTAAGCTTGTAGATTGTAAGCATATCTGAGAGAGCTTGACATGGGTGACACAGGTTTGAAAGAGCATTAACAACAGGGATTTCTGTGTTTTTAGCAAGCTCTAAAAGGGTTTTATGTTCAACAACTCTAGCAATAATCCCATGAACATAACGTTCAAGTGTTTTAGCCGTATCACCCACAGTTTCACCTCTTCCAAGCTGAAGCTCTATCCAGTTAAACGTTAAGGGTGTTCCACCAAGCTGACGGATTGCAACCTCAAAAGAAACTCTTGTTCTTGTTGAAGGTTTTTCAAAAATTAAAGCAAAAAACCTTCCAGCTAAAACGTTAGAAAACCTGTCAAGATTTTTCTCTACCTCTAATGCTTTTTCTAGGATACTCCAAAGCTCCTTAGCTGAAAAGTCGGCTAGAGAAAGAAAATCTCTACCCTTTAAACTCAACAGTAATTCATCCCTCTACAGTTTTATTCAGTTTTTTCAAGAAGCTGGTTTACAAAGGTTTCAGGGTTAAACGGTAGAATATCCTCATATTTTGGTCCAACTCCAATGTAGATTACTGGTTTACCTGTTATGTAGGAGATTGATATTGCTGCCCCACCTTTAGCATCAGCATCCATTTTTGTTAAAATTGAACCGTCAATTTTTACGTAACGGTTAAACTCTTCAGCTTGACTAACAGCATCATTACCTGTTAAAGCATCACCAACAAATATCACTAAATCTGGCTGAGAAACTCTAACAATTTTACGCATTTCCTCCATAAGATTCTGGTTTGTCTCCATTCTTCCAGCTGTATCAATTAAAACAACATTTATGCCTTTAGCTTCAGCATGAGCTATAGCATCAAAAGCCACAGAAGCAGCATCAGAACCATACTCATGTTTAATCATTCTTACACCAAGCCTTTTAGCATGTTCTTCAAGCTGCTCTATAGCACCAGCCCTATAAGTGTCACTACAAGCTAGAACAACCGAAAAACCCCTACTTGTAAAAAGTTTAGCAAGTTTAGCTATGGTTGTTGTTTTACCTGTTCCATTTATCCCAACAAAAACAATTGTTAAAG
>CAZAHF010000108.1:0-3047 GCA_964484995.1 uncultured Candidatus Bathyarchaeia archaeon
ATTGGTGGTAGGCTATGGCTTGGTTTTGGGTACCGTTTCTGCTAGGTTGGTGGCTCTACCCATACAGATACTACTATAGATACCCATACATGCCAGTTTTCCCATGGATGTCTTGGCTGTATCCACCAACAAAAGAAGAAGAACTAAGAATTCTTGAAGACCATGCAAAAATATTAGAGCAACAGCTTAACGATATTAGAAGAAGAATAGAGGAGCTAAAAAAGAGTTAAACCAAAAACCTTATTCTAAACAAATAAAACTTTACCTTTTTTTGTTTACTGGTTTTATGTGCGGTAACACAAAATATAAACCTATCAGCCTATTCTAAATGTAGAAGTCTAAGAGGGAAAAGAATGGGTGCTGAGTCTGAGTTTGAGAAAAGGAAGAGAGAAATTGAGGAGCAGGAGCAACGTATAAAAACATGGATGAGTAAAATTAAACATAAAATTGTTATTCTTAGCGGTAAAGGTGGAGTTGGAAAAAGCACAGTAACAGCAAATTTAGCTGTAGCCTTAGCATGGAAAGGCCGTCCTAACCAAGTTGGAATTTTAGATGCAGATATTACTGGACCTAGTATACCTAAAATGCTTGGAGCAAGAAAACAGGTTTTAGAAGCTGGTCCTCCAGGAATTTTTCCAGCATTAGGCCCTCTCGGAATAAAAATAATTTCTATGGATTTTCTGCTTCCAAGTGATGAAACTCCTGTAATTTGGCGTGGACCCTTAAAATCTGCAGCTATAAGACAGTTTTTAGCTGATGTTGTTTGGGGAGACCTAGAATATCTTGTTGTTGACCTACCACCAGGAACAGGAGATGAGGCTTTAAGTATAATGCAGCTAATCCAGTTAACACCTGGACTTGATGGTGTTATAATCGTTACGATACCTTCAGAGGTTTCACAGTTGGTTGTTAAAAAGGCTGTAACCTTTACAAGAGAACTTAAAGCACCAATCTTAGGTATAGTTGAAAATATGAGTGGTTTTGTTTGTCCTTATTGTGGACGAGAAATAGACATTTTCCGTGTTGGTGGTGGAGAAAAAATATCAAAGGATTTGGGTGTTCCTTTTCTTGGAAAAGTCCCCTTAGACCAAAGAATATGTGAAGATGCTGACCAAGGTATGCCGTTTATAGTTAAACATTCAGACTCTCCCGCAGCAAAAGCTTTTATAGAGATAGTGGAGAAGATAGAAAAGATGCTTGAAGGCTAAACCTAAAAAATTTTCATGTTATTTATGTTTAAGGCTATAACAAGGTTTTTCTGGTAGGAAATTTTTAAATGTCTTGAATTAGTTGAAGCTCAATAGAATATCCTCCACTATAGCAGATGAATCTTCAAACCTTTTACATCTTTATTTTTCTCTTGATATGTTCGTAGAGTGGGGGTCGTTAAAAGAAGAAGTATATAGGCCACATCTTTAGATAGCAGTTAACTGAAGAAATTTTTAATAGAAAAATTTGTATGTGCACTAAAATGCTCAATATAATAAGCAATGTAGGTTACTATTCAACAGTGTACAGTTTTTGTTGATACTGTTGATAATGGCTTGATTTTCCTCTGATAAAATATTTACATCTGGTTGACTGTGAGTTTAGGAATAGCTGTATTTCTTAAACCCTTGATTTCTCTTTTTTATCCGCTGCTAGGTGAAAACACGAGTTAAGGATACGTTTCATTTTTAATTTCGATTACTTTTCCTACCCCATACTCAATAAAATCTTCTTTATACTCCTTTCTAAAGGCTTCCCTTATTAAATCACCTGTACAGTGAGACGGAGCAACCTTTTCCACCCCCAATTTTTTAAACTCCTTGACACAAGATATAGGGGGATGGTGAAAACCTCCTAAAACCAGATATACCTTATCTTTTTTCATCAATTTCTTGGCTTCCTTTATAATATTCACAATTCCAGGATGAGCGCACCCCGTGATAACCACTAACCCCTTTTTTGAATCAATAATTAAGGATTGCTCTTTTGGAGGCCCATAAAGCTCTCCAGTTGTGTAAACAAAATCAGAAATTTTTCTTGGAGCTGAAACTTCTACAAATTTGGCTCCTTTTTGAATTATCATATTTTTAATGGATGCTGGAAAAGAGCTTGGAATAAAGACGGTGATATTACTGTTTTTCTCTAAAAAGTCTTCCAACCCACCCACATGGTCATTATGAATATGGGAAATAACTATTTTCTTAATTGAAGTAGGATTAATACCCAATTTCTCCATATTAAAAAACAAAACTTCTGAGTTTCTTCCAGTATCAAACAATATTAGCTCCTGAGAGATTTTTATTATAGTGGCAAATCCCCAATCATTTTTCAGTTTTGTATCTACCTGGTAGTTGTCATAGACAGAAATTAAAGTTATTACTGGTTTTTCTTCTTTTAGTCCAATAGAAATTTCCGGTGAAGCTGCTTTTTCAGTTTGAATTAAAAACCAAATTCCTACTCCTGCCAAAATTAAGATTCCAATTAAAATTAAGATTTTAAGATTCATATTAATCAAATTTCAATTACTTTTCCTGCTTCTACTAAGCAAAGAAGCCCCAATCAGCTTGAAGGTCTTTTCTGAAAACAGTATTGTCATAAATAATGGTAATTCTCATAATTGTTATGACTTTAAGGTTGTTTTTATGTTTTGTGTAGGTCAACTAACCACTTACTTTCTAGTTTCTCTATCCTCCTTCTAACCTTCTTATCTAACTGTGTTTTTCAAAACACGCTTAGAATGTTGGCAAAATGTGTGAAATGGTTTAAATTCTTTTTTGCTAGTTTAAGCTTGATAGGATAACTCTGTCTGTTTCTTAGGATTGTAAGCCGAGTGGTTTTCCATGAACTTCTAAGAGAGGATACTGTAAAAAAATAGGAGGAGATGCGAACCCCAAATCTTAAAAGAAGAATAAAAACTATAGTGCGCTAGTTTGTTGCTAAATTCTGGAAGTGGGATAAATAAGAACAATGATAAGACCAACATAAAAATAAACATAAAAACATCAATTTAGCAACAAACTAGCACCTCAGAAAGGATAAGAGATGTTGAGAGAGTTAAG
>CAZAHF010000109.1:0-2934 GCA_964484995.1 uncultured Candidatus Bathyarchaeia archaeon
ATTAACGGCTATTAACGGTTCCTACCTTACTAAAGAGTTAAAGCTACGTTTTCAAGAAAAAGTTTTTTTCCTTACTAATATTTTTTACTTATATCAAACATAAACAGTTACCTAAGGTTTGGAGGTTTTCTCTTGGCTAATAGTTTGGAAGAGATAAAAAAGAAAAGGGAAGAATGGGAAAAACAGGTTAATGAAATCTTAAAAAGGTTCCCTGAAAGAAAAAAGGAGTTTGTTACAGAGTCTGGAATACCGTTAAAAAGGGTTTATACCCCAGAGGATGTTGCAAACCTAGACTATCTTAGGGATCTTGGCTTCCCAGGAGAGTTTCCATTTACCAGAGGAGTATATCATACAATGTATAGGGGAAGACCTTGGACTATAAGACAGTATTCTGGTTACGGGACAGCGAAGGAAACTAATAGAAGATTTCACTTTCTGCTTGAGCAGGGTGGTGGAACAGCTGGACTTAGTATAGCTTTTGACCTTCCAACCCAGCTTGGTTACGATTCAGACCATCCGATGGCTGAAGGTTCTGTTGGAAGAGTAGGTGTTGCTGTTGACTCTTTAAAGGATATGGAAATTATTTTTGAGGGTATACCGTTAGATAAAGTTTCAACAAATATGACTATTAACGCTACAGCACCAATCCTTTTAGCTATGTATCTTGTGCTTGCTGAAAAGCAGGGTGTACCATGGGATAGGTTAAATGGAACAATTCAAAACGACATTTTAAAGGAGTATATTGCTAGAGGAACCTATATTTTCCCACCAAGACCCTCACTTAGACTTGCAATAGATATCGTAGAGTTTTGCTCTAAGCATGTTCCCAGATGGAACACTATGAGCATTACTGGATACCATATTAGGGAGGCTGGAGCAAGTGCAATTCAAGAAATAGCTATCACATTTGAAAACGCTATCACCTATATTGAGGCTACTTTAGCAAGAGGATTAGATGTAGATGAATTTGCTCCCAGGCTTTCTTATTCACTTTGTGTTCATAGAGACTTTTTTGAGGGAATAGCCTCACTTCGTGCTGCAAGAAGACTTTATGCAAAGATAATGAGAGACAGGTTTAAAGCTAAAAATCCAAGGTCTTGGATGTTAAGACTTTATAGTGGAACTCAAGGAAGCACCCTAACAGCTCAACAACCATTAAATAATGTTGTTAGAGTTACACTTCAAACTTTAGCTGCTGTTCTTGGTGGTGTTCAAGCTTTTACATCTATGCGTTGGGACGAAGCCTTATCTATACCATCAGAAGAATCTGAACTCTTAGCTGTAAGAACCCAGCAGATAATAATGGAGGAGATAGGTGTTACCGATGTTGTAGACCCGTTGGGCGGCTCCTACTTTATTGAAGCGTTAACCAATGAAATAGAAAAGCGTGTACTAGAATATATGGAAAAAATAGAAGCTATGGGTGGAAGCATAGCTGCAATAGAAAAAGGCTTCTATCAAAAAGAGATTTTGGAGAGAGCCTACCAAGAACAAAAACTAATCGAAAGTGGTGAAAAGGTGGTTATAGGTGTAAACAAGTATGTTATGGCTGAAGATCCCTTTGCTGAAAGCATAAGACTTTTTGAGGTTGATCCACACATAGAAAAGGAGCAGATTGAAAACTTAAGAAGACTAAAAAGAGAAAGAGACAATAAAAAAGTAAAAGAAGCCTTAGATAAACTTCGTAAAGCTGCTGAAGGTGAAGAAAACCTTATGCCTAAAATAATAGATGCTGTTAGGGTTTATGCAACCATAGGTGAAATTTGTGATGTTTTAAGAGAAGTGTTTGGAGAATATAAGGAAACAGTAATTCTGTAAAGCTTAGAAGAAGGTGTGGAGGAGCCAAAATTGGTGGAAAAAAAGATTAGGGTTCTTATAGCTAAGCCTGGGCTTGATGGACATGACCGTGGAGCAAAAGTTGTTGCAAGAGCTTTAAGAGACTGGGGTATGGAGGTTATCTATACAGGGTTAAGACAAACACCAGAACAAATTGTTCAAACAGCAATTCAGGAAGATGTTGACGTTATAGGTTTAAGTCTTTTAGCAGGAGACCATATGGTTTGGGTTCCAAAAATAATTAACCTGTTGAAACAGAACAAGATGGATAATGTAATGGTTTTGGTTGGGGGAATTATACCAAAAAAAGATATTCTTGAGTTGAAGAAAATGGGTGTTGCTGAAGTTTTTGGGCCTGGAACCTTAACAAAAGATATAGTAAGTTTTATTAGGGAAAATCTTGGAGAAAAAGGAAAAGAGGTATAAATCATGGATTTTCGTCTAACACCAGAACAAGAAATGTTAAGAAAAGTTGTAAAAGAATTTGCTGAAACAGAAGTCAAACCTAAAGTAGTGAAGATAGATAAAACTGGAAAAATGCCTGAAGAACTAATAAAAAGACTGGCGGAACTTGGATTAATAGGGTTAGGTGTTCCAGAAGCCTACAATGGCAGTGGAATGGGTTTTATTGAAAGAGCAATTGCTGTAGAAGAACTGGGAAAAGTTTGTGCTGGTTTAGCTGCATTTCTTTTTAACACCTATTTAGGGATAGATGTTATCAGTCAAGGTTCTGAAGAGCAGAAGAAAAAGTATCTTCCTCCAATTATTAAGGCTGAAAAAAAGGTTACTGTTGCTGTAACAGAGCCTACAGGAGGCTCAGACCCAACAGCTCTAAAATCAACAGCAAAACTTGATGGAGACTTTTATGTCCTAAACGGTAGAAAATGCTTCATAAGCGGTGCTGATATGGCGGATATTTACTGTGTTGGTGTAAAAACGGGTGAAGGACCAACAGATATTGGTGCGTTTATCTGTGAGAGAAGCGATTCTATAAGACCTGGAAGAATAGAGGAACATACAGGATTTAAAGGTTTAAACATAGCTGAACTAATAATTGATAACTGTCGTATACCAAAAGAAAACCTAATTGGTGAAGAA
>CAZAHF010000110.1:0-2913 GCA_964484995.1 uncultured Candidatus Bathyarchaeia archaeon
CCTTTTACTTTAAATTTGGCATATTTTTTTAGTAGGTTTGTTGGTCCGTTGAAGTCTAGGGGTAGGATTGCTGCTTCAATTTCATTGTTTATTAGGATTTCTGCTTTTCCAGGTTTAACCTTTAAAACTTCAACCATGTAAACGTTTTCCTTTTCTTTGTCTGCTTCATATAGTTTTGCTACTATCCTATCCCAACCTATCTTTTTGATTTCTCCTTTTTCTATAAGCCTTTCTGCTGCTTCTCTTATTGTTGATGGTTTGTATCCTTCTTCGGTGGCTTCCTCTACAAGGTCTTCTACAAGCATTCCCTGAACACCAGCATCAACAAGCCTACCATAAACATATCTTTCAGCTAGTTCTTCTTCGCTTATTTTTGGGGTTTCAATGGCTGTGATCTCTTCTATTGTTGGGGTTGTTTCTTTAATTTTGGTTTCTTCTGGTTTTGTTTCTATTGTTTTTGGTGTTTCTTTTTGAAGTGGAATTACCTCTTCAAGTTTAACTGTCTTTATCTTTGGTGTTATGGTTATAGGCTTTTCTAGAGCTGCCTCTTCTTCTGCAAGCCTTTCAATTTCAGCTATTTCTTCCGGTGTTAGTGGGTTTGGCTGTGGTTTTTCTTCTCTTCTCAATATTGGTTTTAGTTGTTGGTTTAGTTTACGTGTTATTTTACGCATTTTTTCTGTTCTTTTCCACATAGCATAAAAGTAGGCTGTGTCTGATGTATCCTTAGCCACCAAGATTACTGCTTTTCCAAGTCTCCGCCGTCCTGTTCTACCTTTACGTTGAATATATCTTATTTCGCTTGGTACAGGCTCATAGAAGACTACTAGGTCTACACTTGGAATGTCTAAGCCTTCCTCAGCTATACTTGTAGCTACAAGAACATTTATTATTCCATCCCTAAAATCTGATAGGATTTGGACCTGCTCCTGCTGGGTTAGTCCTGGATCCCCATATTTTGATGCTTGACCAACAAACCTTTCAACTTTTAAGCCTTCAACACCTTTAAGACTTTCAAGAATCTCTAAAGCTGTACTCCTATACTGGGTAAAAACTATTATTCTTGATTCCGGGTTTTCTTTTAACTGTTCAACCAAAACCTTTTTAAGCTCCCCTATTTTTGGATGTGGCAGGTTTAAACATTCTTCCAGAAGCCTTTTCAAGGTTGGATAGTGTGGGTCGTTTACTATGTTTCTATAGCTAACCCTCCGGTTTCCCTCAATTTTTTCTAGGAATTTTAGGGTTGGACCTGCACCCTGGGTTTCAAGAAGCTCAAGCATGTGGAATAGTGATAGGGCTGAAGACTGTAAAACTATCATCCCATAGGCTGGTCCCTTCTCAGCTTCTGTTTGGGCTGTTTCAAGCTGTTCTTTTAGTTTTTCTCCAAGCTCTAAAAGGTCTCGGCGTCCAACATATTCAAGCTTCTTCTTGATCAGCCCATAAGATTGAAGTTTTTCAAGTCTATCTTTAAGCATAACCCTGATGGTTTTGGCTGTTTCAGCATATTTGCCTGGAAGCCTTACATGTTTCCATTCAACTTTTACAGGGTTTATGTATGGTTTTACATCCCAGTCTTCTTCACTTCTATATTCAACTTGTTCGATAAATAATGCTTCACATATTTCTTTTATTTTTTCTAGGTTTGAGCCTGGGCTTGCAGTCATACCTAAAATTAGAGGCCAGCCACACTGCTGCATATAGATTCTGGCTACAGCCGTATATGCATAGTCTTTTCTAGCCCTGTGACACTCATCGAAGACGATTAAACAAAAATCTTTAAGGTTTAAGGTGCCCTTCTCCAAATCGTTTTTTACTACTTGTGGTGTTGCAAAAAATATTCTTGAGTTTCCAGCCCATATTCTTGCTCTTTTTTCTGCAGGTGTTTTTCCTGTTAATAATGCCATGTTTCCAGGGTTTATTTTAAGCATTTGTTTGAATGTTTCTCGGTGTTGGATTACTAGGGGTCTTGTTGGAGCCATAACAAGAATCTTTTTATCCCTATATTCTTGGAATAGGTATGCTGTAACCAAAGCAGATATAACTGTTTTACCTAGGGCTGTTGGTAAAACAACCAAGGTGTTTTTTCTTGTTGCATTGTAGGCTATTATTCTCTGGTAGAGTCTATCCTCTACAGCCCCCGGTTTTACCAGAGGCATCTCAACATATTTAGGCTTGGAAGGTTCTACACGTAGCATTTCTAGATTTCAATCAAATCTTTTCTTTCTGTTTTGGCTTTTTCCTCAACACCACAAATCCTATCAATAGTTTCCATTAAGCTTTTAAGTTTCTCGTTTATGATTAGGTTTCTGTATTCTTCAAGCTCTTTTAGGCTTCTAAGAATTAATCCTCTCTTTTTTGTTGGTCTACCCATACTATCTACAGGATTTAACTCTACAGCAAGTCTTGAAGGATTTCTACCTGTTCCAGGCATCCTCAAAATAAATACTCCTGGAATTGTTGTTGCACGTCTTTCCCAATCCCTACCAGAATCCAGAAACTCTTTAAGCTTATCCTCAGCCAAAACCCATCAACAAAAAATTTTACCGTTTTCCACCTTATATTCTTATCCTTACTTTGGTTGAATATTGTTAGAGAGCTTAGTAGTAGGCACTATCCTGTTTTTCAACTTTTCTGTAGTGTTTTAGGGGTTCAGATTAAACTGTTTTTGGTTTCCGTAAGTAGAAAAAGCTAACGTAAATGATATTAAGCTAAAGACAACAAAAACAAGAAATTGATAGCTTCGCTTACTATGGAGGTGAAAATTTCTGTCAAAATTAAACTCACGAAAAACGTCTAAGAAGATGAAAGCTGTAACCAAGAAATTACCCAAGTTAGCGGTAAAAGACACAGAGTTGAACCTTCGGGTTCAAATCCCGGCCGGAGCATCATTACCTTAGGTTCGGTGCTTATCCGCAT
>CAZAHF010000111.1:0-2807 GCA_964484995.1 uncultured Candidatus Bathyarchaeia archaeon
TTGTTTTTCCTTTACGCTGAACCTTCTCTCTCACTATTAATCCTTTCTCTTCAAGTGTTTTGGCTATACGTGAGCCTTTTCTGCTGTTTAAGCCAAGCTTCTTCCAGAGCTGATGCTGTAGAATACCTTTCTCACCGTGCTCCTTAACAAGCTGATACGCCTTATAGACAGTAGTTTCCCCGGGCATACCGTAGAAAAATTGTTTGTGAGGATTTAAAAGCAAAAATTTTTAGGCTTCAACTTTGAGCTTTGAATGGAGAAACCGCTTCTAACTTAAGGAAACAAGGTCAATACATCTGTTAGGAAGGTCAACTTTCAACCTCTAAACTTTTTGACCGTCTTTTCCAAACCTCGGGGATGTGGTCTTTTTGGCTAGGTTTTACTATCTGTTTCACGGCCCCCATAGAAAGGTTACCAGCAAATGCTTCAGGAAGAGGTGCAGATACATTTTGAGGCTTGACTAACCCTCAACCTCAACCACATACTCTAAAGGTGAAAAGACGGTCGGGAGAGGGTGTCGCTGGAAGCCGCCTAAACGTGTACGCTGAAACCGCCACCTTAAAGACAGCAAAATCTAAGTATACTTTGAAATATATAAGGTTTTCTGACGTTGAGAGCAGGATTCGAACCGTCGGTAGCTGAGGATATCCACGCATATAACCCTAAACTTCCATTCCCTTATTTTTTGTTTTGGTTTATGTTAGGCCGAATGCTACACTTATTAAGCCTGCCGTTAATAGAGCTGTTCTAATACTCGTGTTCTCAATAACTGCTACTAGATTTTGTTGGAGACTAGTTAAGTCTGAAGGATTCTCAAGCTTGGGATGTCTAAGCGTTAAAATAGCCCATAAAACAATAAGTATGATGCCAAAAACAACTGGAGCTAATCTTAACAAATCAAACACCTTACAACAGAACAGTTACCTCTTGTAAGCTATAAGTGTTATATGGCCAACGTAGCTTTTCCAAACCGTTCTAAAAATTATCATCTGAACCTTCACCCTTTACTCTTAGCAAACTTCTTAAACCATTTGATAACCTTAGTCAGAAATTTGATTAGCATCTTTACGTAGCGATGACCATAAAACCTTCTTCGGCTTATAGGTATCAACATATGCAAACTCGGCTACATAACCCTCAAGTAGTTCTTGAAGAAGCTTATGAAGCTCTGCTGGATCGACCTTTGGCAGTGTAGCCATAACATGTTTTTGTTACTTATAAACAAACTCCTGCATAGTAGAATTGATACTCGTCAGACTCATACCATCTAAACGCAACAACGTTTGGCTTCACACCAACAGTAAACGGTCTATCAACAACCTAATATTCCCTATTTTTCAAGAATTCCTCAACAGCTCTCTCAACTTCAGATTCTTTTAGATAAATCCGGTGCTTAACCACAATTCCTTACCATCAAAACACTTAAAAGATTAACCATCCTAACCAAGTAGAATGTGAGTAGTCATGGCTAAAACCGTTAAATTGAGTGCAACAGGCGTTGAAGATGTTGTTTTCCGTAAATTCAAGCAATTGGTCATAGCTAAGCATGGAACTTTAAGGGGCAAGCTAGGCGAGGAGTTAAGTTAACGAAAGCAATGCAACTGTGGATAAAAAGCGAAGAAAGGAGGGAAAGATGTCTATGGTTAGGGTTGCTGATATTGAAGGCTTATTTAAGAAGTATTTGGAAGAGGGTCGTCTTGAGTGTGCTGACGCATTATATCTTTGTGCTAAACTTGGAAAAAGAGAGGCTGCTGAAACATTAAGCATACGCTATAAGATGGCCGCACCCTAACCTCAGTTCTTGAAGACGTAAAACAGCTTGGAATCCAAGATCCCAGCACCTATGGAACTTATACGGAAGATACAAATGAAGATGTCAGAGAAGTTATTATGAGGACTTTTGAACGCTTATGCTTAGATAGATTTGTTGAAGAAGTTGAGAAAAGAGCCGAAAATCTGTCTCCATTAGCAAAGGAATGTCTATGCCTATTAGCTACATTCGAGCGTGAGATATTTAGTGAAAGCTATTATCCTGATTCTGGTTTCTCCCTCAAACTTCATCGTTTCCAAAAAATCTACACTTCCCTTCTCCAGAGGGAAATTAACGAAAAAACTTTAAGGAGAGCTCTTGAAGAACTTGTTATTTCAGGTTTCCTTTATCCCCACCACCGTGATGAGTATATAGTACCGGGATTCCTCGATGTACTATTAGAACGAATTAGAAGACTTCTTCCTAGGGTGGAGTGAAAGTTGTTTGGCCAGAGAAGTAGAAGATTTTAAGAAGCAGCTCTTAAACTTTGTAAATGCTCTGATTGCTATTTCTCCTTCAAGAAACTATGTAACTCAATTCCTCTACCTTATCCGAACTAATGGAAGTGTTGACTATAGGATTGTTGAGGAAGCCTATCCAGACATAGTTAAAAATGACTATACGCGTGAAGCATTCGCAAAAATATTCGGCATAAACTTCACCGACAAAATATCACTAAATACTGGTGGCTACGGTTACCATCTCACCAATTTTATCGCTGAAGCTTTCAAACTTTTTGAAGACCCAGAATTTAGAGCTAAAGTTTCAAGCGTTCTTAAAGACGAATTCCCAGAAGGCATACCAAACCTTGCCAAAGAATGGTTAGAGGTAAGGCTTGAAGGCCTAAAATCAGAGCCAAACTATGGCCAAAACTCTGTGAAGGTGTTAAAGGATATAATCAAAATTGGCCGTTTAAAACCTGAAGAGTTGGAAAAAAGGCTTAACTTGGGCAGAGGCTACCTACTACAATGCCTAAACCTGCTAGAACTCTATAGGC
>CAZAHF010000112.1:0-2805 GCA_964484995.1 uncultured Candidatus Bathyarchaeia archaeon
CCAACCATAGCAAACATAGGATTAACAGCACCATAAAGAATCAATACTTTAGCAAGAATAGATAGTATATCTGCATAAAGCCAAGATAAAAATCCGCTAAACGCTGCTAAGTCTACTGTTGAAAGAAAAATCCAGCCAAAAAAGAAGCTGTAAAAAAACTTTCCATAATTTTTCATAAGTAAAATTATCCCTGAGGCAACTAACATATAGGGAATTGGAGCTACTACAAAGAGTAAATCAGAAAATCCAGAATAGGCTGCTAACAACACTAAAAACGTGATTGTTGCTACTATCAAGAAAACTTCTTTAAGCTTTGGAAACAAAAAACCAGTACCAATAAAAAACATGGTAAGAGATACTGTAAACAACATCCCTAAAAGAAGACTTGTTACCTGAAAACTAAACCTAAATAATACTCCAACACCATAAAGGATAAACCCTAAAGCCCAAAAAAGATGAAAATAGTTTCTTCTCCCCCACCTAGTGTAAATATGTAGTAGGTACACTCCGCAGGTTAAGGCAACATAACCGTTAGTTAGGGTTGCTAAACCAGAAAAATCTAAAGCAGCCATATTTATTCTTATATTATTGATTGAAAGTATTACCATATTAATTTATTCGTCATAGTAATCATACAAAAATAAAACCTATCATTTAAGATTTCAGCTGGTCAACAATCCAACTACAAAAATAAAAGTTTAGTCTTCCACCTCTTTTAGTAGATCCTCAAAATGTTTTATTACGTCTGTTGTCACTTCGTCTATGTGTTTTTGAAGCCAACTTTCCGGTTGTTTCTGTTTTTCAAGTCTTTTCACGTGTAGAATACATAGGCTTGCTTTTAGGGTTAAGACACCTAAAGGATTATCGTCTTCAGCAACAAGAACTCTTCTAATGTTTTTTTCAGCCATAACTTTTAATGCTTCTCTTAACGGTGTTTTAGGTGAAACTTTTATTATGGGAGTTGACATAACCTCTCTAAGCTTAACCTCGGAAGGATTAAGGCTTTTTAAAACAACCTTATAAAGTACATCCTTCTCAGTAACAACCCCTACAGGTTTTCCTTTCTCAGTTATTATAACAGAACCAACACCCTTTTCAGCCATACATTCAACAGCTCTCAAGACAGAATCACCTGAATCAATAAGGCAGAATGATCTGTTCATAAAGTCTTTAACAGGCCTATCTAAAGGATTTGTCAAAACAAAAGCCTCCATTAAGGCTATTATGTTTATGGTTTACTTTATGGTATATAAACCAAAAACCATAACTTATCCACCTTTAAAAGCTATCCTACTACCTCCTCTAAACGTTGAATTACAAACTCCTTTTCAAGTGAGAGTAGGAATGGTGCAAGTCTTGGGCCAAATTTTTTGCCTAAAAAGATTAGGTAGAAAGCCTCAAAAATTTTTGGGCCTATCCCAAGCTTCTTGCCCACCTCAAAAATTTCAAACTGCAAACTCTCCTCATCCCAATCTTTCTCTTTAAACTTTTCTAAAACAATTTTAAGGGCTTCTCTCTGTTTTTCACTTAATTTTTCTTTTATCTCTTTAGACACAGTTTCTGTTATTCTTATCTTTAGTTCTTCTGGCGCATAGTTAGTAACCCAATATTCAGCCATTCTTAACCTTTCCTCAACAGCTAAAACCTCTTCTGGTTTAAGTCTCTCTTTTTTGTAGAGTCTTTTTAGGATTGTAAGACACTTCTCTAAAACTTTGTCTTTTCCAAGTAAAGGTATTAGTTGAACCATGATTATGGCAAATCTGTAAGGGAGCCTAGCAGGTACTTCTTCTGGAACCTTATCCGGCATTGAAAGAGGATAAACAATTTTTGCTGTTAACTCTTCAAGCCTATTTGAAGCTTTTTCAAGACCAAAATAAATTTTCTCTGTTTTTTCAAATTCATCTATAAGTTGAAGCATTCTTTCAGGTGCAAAGCTTATATGTTTTCTAGGTTCCTCCCTAAGAATCAGGTAACGGTAAACTTCTGGCGGAGCAACAGCTAACCACTCAGAAAAGGTAAAAGAAATTCCTTTATGGGTTTTCATTGCCTTTTCTCCAAGTAACACCCACTCATAGGGAATGCGATAGGGACCCTTCCAACCAAAAACCCTGCTTACAATTTGTTCACCAGTATCGTATGCTCCCCCCTTAACACAATGATCTTTACCAGCAGGTTCACAGCTAACCTTAAAAATAGCCCATTTAGCAGGCCAATCTATTCTCCACCTAAGTTTAACAGGCCAATCCTTAACTTTAACCTCACCTTTATAGTTGCATGCAGTACAATCATAAATTAAAGTGTCTGTTGACGAATCCCAACCCAAAACCCTTGTCGGTTTAAGTCTACCACAATTTTCACATACAACCAAACATGGATACCAGTTTTCCATTTCTTTTTTAAACTTTTCAAGCTGATTTTGTTGAAGAGTCGGTCCAACAACCTCAACCATAATTTTTCTTAAGTCCCCAACTCTATCTAAGGCTAAACGAATTAGATTCTTCATTTCCTGAGTTTGGTAAAGCTCATGAGACCATATAATTTTAGGGTGTAAACCAAAATCTGGAAAGGTTTCAATAAGCTCCTGAGCATAATGAGTCCCCCAACTTTCACAATGGTTGTAGGGACATGGAACCATATACATAGGTCTACCTAAAAACTCTTTATGAGATGAAAAATCTTTAGGGATGTTTGGTGGAAAACTTTTAAGCGAATCAAAATCATCAACAAAAAACAAAAACTCTGTTTTTCTCCCTCTTTCTCTTAAGAGTTTTTCGAAAACACTACAGTAAATAAGTTCTCTACCAA
>CAZAHF010000113.1:0-2749 GCA_964484995.1 uncultured Candidatus Bathyarchaeia archaeon
TTTTCTCGAGTCCAGCGCGTTAGCCACTCCGCCACCCCGGCTTCAACCTAGTAGGATAAGGTTTTTCCTTAAATCGGTTTCGTTTAGAGGAGGTTTAACATAAAATATTGGTTGGTAGAATAGTAGTTTTAGGAGGATTTATTTTGGCTTCTAACATCCAAAAAGAGTTTAAGGTTTTAGTTGGAAAGATTAAGAGCAGAAAATTTAGGGCTAAAATTAGAAAGCTTATAGAGGATGCTTTTAAACAGTTTAAACATGCTGGTGGGCTTAACTTTTTTAATTCACCTGCTGGTAAAAGCCACCACCACTCTTATGCTGGCGGCTTAATTCAACATACACTTTCAACCGTAAAAATTGCTATGGGGTTGGTTGAAGTTTTAGAGAAAGTTTATGGTTGGAAAAAAATAAATAGAGATTATGTTTTAGCTGGAGCCTTAATTCATGACCTATACAAGCCTCCAACCTATGTTTTACGTGAAGATGGAACCTATGAGATTTCAAGTTTAGGTGAAAAACTAGACCATTTAACACTTCTTTTAAACGAAGCCTACAAGAAAGGTTTTCCTGAAGACTTTCTTCATGTTCTTGCAGCAAGTCATGGTGAAGCAGGTCCAACAACCCCCAAAACAATTGAGGCTTTAATTGTTCACTTAGCAGACTATGTTGATTCACGTTTAATGGGTGAAATTCAAAGAGCATACTTTAGCTTAACAAGAAAATGTTTAGGAGAAATACCAACAAAAATTTCGCCAAAAGAGGCTTTAGAGGTTATTTATGCAAAACAGGTTGGTGGATGTGAAAAAGTTAAAAAAGTTTTTAGAAAAGTTGAAAAATAAACCGTTTAACTTTGTTTTTCAGCTTGAGTTTTAATGGTTTTAAGGTCTACATCAACAATCGTCTGCCCAACCTCTATTTTCCCAATTCTAACTCTAACCGGCGTTAAAATCCTTATTATTTTTCTTGTAGGGTTAACATCCTTAAGAATCCCTAAACCAAGAAAATTCATGTTTGAGTCATAAAGCCCGGTAACCAGTCCCTGTTTCCAACCATTCTCTAAACCTAAAACTTTAACCTTCTCTATTGGGATTGTTCTAACAGTAGAGTCTCTCATATATTTTTGGTAGGATTGCCATCTAAGCTTTCTTCTCTCCTCACGGCTTCTTTTCTTAACCAAAGGTGAAGGATCAACTTCTAAAACACTTAAACCATTCTCTCTTAGCTTATCTGTCAAACTAAAAGACTCGTTGGAAGGTTGAAAAACAACAGCAAGATCTACTCCTGCACTTTTAGCCATATTAACCTTATAGTTTTGAGCTTCTTCTCCATCAACCCATCCATCAGTGTTTAAAATTGTAAGATTAAATTTTTGTTTACTTGAAAGACAAATATTTGAAACTGTCTCAACCATTCTTGTTTGAACGTTTGATGGGGTTGTTGAGCCTATAAAGGCTATTTGGCTTGGTGTTTCACAAAAAAGATCATAAACATATTTTTTTGGTTCAAGTACACCTATAGTTGTTGGCGGTCCAACATCAGATTGCCCAATATCCGCATCAACAACATTAACTCTTAAAGACTTTTCAAGAGTTTTATTTATAAGGAAGATGGTAAAACTTGTTTTTCCAACATCAGTCCCACCAACAATCATAACAACCATATTCTGGTTTTCAGCTAAACCCAAAATTTTTTGAACAGCATCATCCCATTTAACTGGAATAGTATTTCCTTCAACCTCAGTTATTGAGGCGTCTTTTCCAAGAGTAACCTCAAACCTTGAATCAGTTTCACAGTAAACTGGAGCAGCCTTCCCTTCACGAACCATAATCCTCTGGTTGGGTTGGAGAGGAGCAGCTAAAACCGCTGCTTTACCCTCAATAAGACTTAAAGATGCAGGTCCAACAACAAAAAGAGTCTTATTTTTTCCAACCCTTACACTCAATTTTTAACCCCGAAAGTTCAGCCTCTTAAAGCAATTTCAACAGCTGAAGCTATATCCTTCTCTCTTTTCTTTATTTTTCTCCTCTTAATAATTGTTGTAGTGTTTTTTTCGTCAACAAAAAGAACTTTAAGAGGAATGTTAAACTTATCTTGCATAAGCTTTGTAAAATTATCTATCTCCTTTTTAAGGTCTAGGTTTAAACATCCACCCATACCAACTTTAACCAAAACCTTTTTCGGTTTTAAAGACTGGATTGTTTGGTCTAAGGTTTGAAAAACCTCCTTAAAGCTTTGATGAGTTGAAGATTTGAGAACCACACCCCTGTTAACAACAGCTAAACCTATAGTTTTCCCCGGGTCTATTCCAACAACAAGCTCATCAAAACTTTTTCCATCTAAACCTTGAATTATAGCTGAAGCTTCCTCAACAACTCTGTCAAGATTTTTTTCTTCACAAAAAAGTATCGTATGATGCTTAACATAGGCTGCTTCATCTCTTGTTGTAAAAACAACCCTAACACCTAAAGGTATGGTTTCCCAAGGTTTTTTTACTATAAACCCGATATTCTTTCTTTTTAACCTTTCAACTAAACCAAAGTAAACTCTACCATTAAGAGTAGCAACAGCAACATCTTTCCTGTCTTTCTCCATCAAACAAACAATCCTATAAAGGTAAATAAAAACCTAACCAAAACCTTATTACCCAACCATTTTAACATGAAAAATATGGCTAAAGCCGGGGTGGCTGAGTGGTTTAGGCGGCGGGCTGCAGACTCGCTATACGCAGGTTCAAATCCTGCCCCCGGCTCCA
>CAZAHF010000114.1:0-2738 GCA_964484995.1 uncultured Candidatus Bathyarchaeia archaeon
TGGTTGCAAAATATAAGAGGGTTATAGGTTCAGCTGTTGAAGGTGAATGGTATTTCCTTATAATTAGGGATGTTATAACTGCTGTTGACATTCCTGATGGTGGAACATTGACAGTTAGATATGAGATAAGAGTAACAGCTTAAACGGTGTTAGATATGGATGTTAAAGTTGTAGCTGTAATATGTCTTACAGCTTTAGGCTTAACAGCCGTATATAAGGGGATAGATTCAGGGCTGCTGACAAGCATATCGGCAATTATCGGTGGAATTGCAGGTTACAGTGTTAAACTTAAACGTAAAAAATAATTTCTATTTTTTTTATGTTTTTTCTTCAACCCTGCACCATCTACATTTAGGGTTGGTGCAATAGTAGAAGGTTAACTGTTCACATTCAGCTTTTCTAACTTCTTTTCCACATAGAACACATATAAGTTTCATTTTAACCATCATATTATGGTGGCTAAAATGAGAAACATAAACATTGTGCTGCCAACGTTAACATTTAGTAGCTTTGCTTATGTTGGTAGAATAGTTAAGATGCTGTTTGAAAATTTTAACACAAACACCGTAGAACATCCAGCCAATATTGTTTTTTCAACAAACTATAGGAGAGGTTTTTTAAACCTAAGGATTGACGATTTAGCTTTAACGTTAAGAGAAGGTAGGTTTTCGGATGTTGCTTGGCTTGATACAGCATTAAACTTAGATAAAATCCATAGCAGGGTTAAAACTTCTCCAGCCAGAATATATGTTTGCGGCTGTGATGATAAGCGTAAATGTGAAGAGAAAGGAGTTAAGGTTGAAGGTGTAATACCCAGACCTTTTAACCCCATAGCATATATGTTTAGAAACATGAAGTATGAGAAAAAGTATGATGTTATGGTTATAGGTTGGTATATAAAACCTGACAGAAAGAACTTTAGGTTTGCGGATGAGATTGTTAGGAGGCTTAACCTTAAAGCCGTAGCTATAACAAACTATAGGTGTGTTTGGGAAAGATATGACTTTTCAAGTTTAGATGATTTTGCTAAGTTTAGGTTGCTAAGTAAGAGTAAGTATCTTTTACAGCTTAGCGGTAGGGAGGGTTTCGGTATGCCAGTGTTGGAGGCTATGGCTGTTGGAACACCAGTTATCTACCTTGATGCACCTGTACATAACGAGTTTGCTGTGGGCTTTAAAATTCCAGCAAGGGAAAGTGAAATAATCAAGCTTTCACTGGGTAACTGTACAGTATTTAAACCAGATATAGGTGAGGCTTTAGATGTTGTTAAACAAGCTTTAGATGTTTATGGGACTAACAGGTATTTTGAGCTTTCATGTTTGGCTATGAGTAAAGCCGATAAGATTTTAGCTGATGTTATTGGTTGGCTTAGAAGTCTATTATAGGCTGTGCCTGTTTTTTTGGAAAATTGTAAAGTCTGAGGGTTTTAGGGTTCTATAGGTAGGGTTCTCTAAGTAAAGCCTCCAAAAAATTGGAGACTCCTCCAAAAAATGTTGACAACCTTAGGGTTTACAAAAATCAGAAAAAACCCGAAAAGCTGACCGAAAACCTTAAATACCTTGAAATCCTAAAGGTTTTTGAGGCTCTAGAGCCTGAAATGAGCCCCTAAGCAACCCCTTTTGTGGGTGTAGGGGTTTAGGGGTGAAGTAGAAAAACACCCACAAAGGAAGGTGTGGAAACGATGATTGAAGGGTTAGACTTCAGAAAAGCTAAAAGGGTTGTAATAACGACAACAACAAACCAAATAGTCATGATAAACATAAGCAAAATGGTAGATATTTTTCCATCAAAAGAAGGTTTAACAGTTTTCCACTATAAGCCGAAAGATGAAAAACAAGTTGAAATAGAGAAGGTTCAATATTTTCCTATGGTTAGCATTGAACATATTGTTATAGACTTCTAAAAACAAAACCTTTTATTTTTTTGGTTTGACAGGCTACTAGGCAAAACCTAGTAGTCCAAACCAAAAAGAAAAAAGTAAGGGGGGGATATCTATATGGATATAAGTTTACATGAAATATATTTTGAAATATATTCCAGAAAAGATTTAAGTAAAAAGTTTCCCATGTATGTTACGTTAGAGCAAAAATATATGTTAGGCTTTAGCCAATTTGGTTTTCCCTATAACTATGAAAACTATAAGAAAATGGTTGAAGCATTAAAAGTCATAGTTGAAAAAGAAAAGAGTGTTGGAGTAGTTTGTAAACACCGACATTTTGAAGATGTTTTCTGGCAAGAGCCAATATATGTTGAGAAGGTTAAAGGTGTAAAGATGTACTTCTATGGTTTAGGTGAGCAAAAGGCTACCAGCAATTTTGAGGAAATTGTTGATAGGATGATTGACATGTTAACCTACAAGATAGAAAGAAAAATAGAGTTACAACAAACAAGATAAACATTTTTTCTATGTTTTTTTGGTTTGAAAGGGTATAGGCTGTAATGCCTATACCCCAAACCAAAAACTGTAAGGGGGGTTTGAGATATGGTAGGTGAAAAGAAAAATAAATCTAAAGTTGTAAGTTTTCAAGAAATAAGTCAATCTAGTTTTGGTACGGATGGAAATCTAACGGATTTGGTAGGTGTTAGCTTTAGAATTAAAGATATAGAGTGGGTTGAACGCCAAATTAGAGGGGAAACAATGAATATACCGATAGTTACGGTTGAAGTAAACGGTGAAGAAAAGCGTTACCATACATGGAGTAGGGTTATCAGCAAACAGTTAGAGCAAATAGAAGAAC
>CAZAHF010000115.1:0-2726 GCA_964484995.1 uncultured Candidatus Bathyarchaeia archaeon
ATATGGCTTCTCTACCACGAAAAGCTGCAAGACCTATCTGACATAAAACAGGACAATCGTACAGGCAGATTGGACACATACCACTAATACTGCTTGTATCCCTCACCCTTGTTACGGTGCCTGTAGTAGATTTTCCATCTAAATAAGAAGAATTTTGAAGAACCTCCCTTCCAGACATATCAGCCACCTCCAGAATATTGTTCCCCATATAGGATATAGGTAAGCTATTTCCTTATAAAGGAAAGGACAAAAATATAAAGTTTTAGGCTTTTTAAGTAAATGTTCAACCTACCTAAAAATCCTTGTTTTCTCTTATATGCACCATTTCCTCAAAGTTAACTAAACATTCAATAGCCCTAGTTTCTATCGGAATTTTTGCCTCACTAACCGCTGCCAAGGGGTTTGTTCCACCCATCAAAGCTATTCCAACCCTGTTAATCCCCACAGGGACACCCAACACGGGCATATTGGGTTCTCCAATCGCTATCGTTCCCTTAATTCCAACCTCCTCAGCCTTTTGAAGTTTCTCCTTAGCCTCAGCTAAAGCATCCATAGGAATTTCACGGAAATTTGCCAGGATATAGCCGTTCCCGTTTTTAACAGCACTTAAAACAGAGCTTAACCCTTTAGCAGAAAAAAGCTCTAAGGGGTCTAAGGTTGACCCCGAATAGGAAATTAATTCAGTAAATCTAGCTGGTTTTCTATCTAAAACCTGAATTACACCACCAAACCGGGGTGAAACAGGAATTCCTGCATGATGGAGAATTCCGTCTAAAGTTATGCTACACATGGTTGCAACCATAACCTTTCCTCTTGGAACAACATAACCTCCAAAAGATTCATCTTCACCGAATATTTTAATGTAGGGGCTGACAGCATAACCAGCTAAAATAACTTTTTTTATTATTTGGAAAGCCTTGCTAAAATGTTCTTTATCTAAGGTTGCAAGGTTTACCACAACCTTCCCTTTTCCAGTTTCTACATCAAAATTCATCTTAAAAATTAAAGACTCAATTTTTGTGATAATAAACCCTATCCGATCCGTTACAAGAGCATTCCTTATTTCTTCAAGACCTTTCTCTGTTATTATCCTACCATCATAACCAAGATTTTTTGTTAAACCCCTTTCATCAAGAATCCTTAAATGATACCTTACAGTCCGCTCATCTAACCTATAACCTCTTTCCTCAAGCCTTTTAGCAATAAGTCTAGCACCAGCAGGTTTACTCTGCTCACTAAGAATCTTTAAAATTTCAACTAGTTTTCTATCAATTTGACTATGCATTGTTAGGTAGGTAACCGTTTTCCTACAACTAAAATCTTTTAGGGGTTAAATATAAACTCTTTTAAACTAAACTGTATACCCAAACCTTTTTTTATAGCTTTCCTATAAACAAGATCCGCTGTAACAGCATCCTGAATAGCTAAACCTGTTGAAACAAAAACAGTTGTTTCCTCATCAGAAGCTCTTCCAGCTTTTTTACCAGCAACAATTTCACCAAGTTCACCATAAATATCTTCTTTTGAAATTATTCCTTCAGCTAGAGGGACATTTACTTCCCCACCATGACAGCCCTGCTCCATGTCATCCACAACTATTTTTGCTCTTTTCAAGATTTTTGGGTCAAGTTCTTGTTTTCCAGGAGCATCAGCACCTATCGCATTAATATGAGAACCATTTTTTACCCACTCATCTTTTACAAGCGGTTTTCTTGAGGGAGTTGCCGTAACTATCACATCAGCATCTTCAACAGCCTCCTTAACAGTTTTTGCAACCAAAAACTTTGTGTTCGGATATTGATTTTCAACCTTTTCAACAAAAGTTTTAGCTTCCTCCTCTCTTAAACTCCAAACTTTAACCTCTTTAAGACTCATAACTTTACTCATAGCCATTAACTGGGTGTAAGCTTGTGTTCCAGCTCCAACTAAACCAAGTTTTTGGGAATTTCTTCTTCCAAGATATTTTGTTGCAACACCACTAGCAGCACCTGTTCTCATAGCTGTAATCCATGTTCCATCCATAATTGCTAGGGGAACACCTGTTTTTGGCTCCACAAAAACAATAACAGCCATAACTGTTGGAAGCCCATACTTTGGGTTTTCAGGGTGAGAATTAACAATTTTAACAGCTGAAATATCAAGTTTTTCAAGATAAGAAGGCATAACTCTAAGGTCTCCACCATATTTTTCAAAGAAAAGATACGGTTTTGGTGGCATCTGAACTCTACCAAAACCTTTTTCTTTAAAAGCTTCTTCAACAACAGTTAAAACCTCATCCATGGTTAGAAGAGATTTAATTTCATCTCCCTTCAAAATAAGAAGACTCAAGTTAAATTCTCCCCAACAAACTAAACTCTTATTCTGAAATAGTTAACCTGATACTTAGTATAATAATATTACCATAAAGCGGTTCTGTTAACTTATTGTTGGTGAAATGAAAAAATAAAAAGGAGGATATATGGCTCGCTTATGCTTGCCCAAATTTCACCTTACGGCAAACTTCACATATCCTAGAACGTTAGGCGTAATCGGCTTCAGGACGCCTAAAACAAAAGATATTAAAAACGAAATAATAGTTAACTTATGAAAGTAGAAAATAAAATGGCAAACTTTCAAGCTAAGATATTCAATAAAAAAGCTTCTAACCCCAAAAACAAACCAGACCAGATTATAGAAGCTATTGCGTTAAGGCCTGGTCAAAGTATTGCAGATATTGGTTCAGGAGG
>CAZAHF010000116.1:0-2700 GCA_964484995.1 uncultured Candidatus Bathyarchaeia archaeon
CAAGATACTCTAACATCATTTTTGATGCTAGAATTGTAGCTATAGGATTTACCTTGTTTTTTCCAGCATATTTTGGTGCTGAACCATGAACAGGTTCAAACATACCATATCTGTCACCTATATTTGCTCCAGCTGCAAAACCTAATCCACCGACTAAGGCTGCTGCTTCATCTGAAAGAATATCCCCAAACATGTTTGTTGTAACAATAATATCAAAGCTTTCAGGTCTCCGTATTAACTGCATTGCTGCAGCATCAACATGAAGTTCCTCAACCTCAACTTCAGAATATTCTTTTGCAACATCTAAAATAGCCTGTCTAAAGATACCGTCTGTTAACCTTAAAATGTTTGCTTTATGAATAAAGGTTACACGTCTTCTTCTTTGCATAGCTAGTTTAAAAGCAAACCTAGCTATTCTTTCTGAAGCTTTTCTTGTAACAAGTCTTAATGAGATTCCTATTCCAGGTTGAATTTCAAATTCTTTTGCAAAATAAAAGCCTTCCGTGTTTTCTCTTAAAACTACCAAATCTATGTTTGGTTTTAAAGATGGAACATTTGGAAGAGATTTACATGGTCTAACATTTGCATAAAGCTCAAAAAGTCTTCTGATGGTTACCGCTACACTTGGTGGAGCCTGAGGGTCTTCAGGTGTTGTCATAGGCCCCTTTAAACATGCATCTGTTCGTTTTAAAATTTTAATAGTTTCATCTGGAAGATTTGTTCCATACTTACCTATACAGTAGTAGCCTGCCTCACCAAAAACATACTCTAACCTTAAACCTTTAATGGAATCCTGAATAGCATCAAGCACCTTTAGAGTTGCATCTATAACTTCAGGTCCTATTCCATCTCCACGAAGAACAGCGATTTTATAGTTTCCCATAGTATTGTCCCAAAACCTTAAAGTTTAAGGTATTGCTATTGCTCTTAAAACCTCCCCCTTATCAAGCATTTCATAACCTTTGTTTATTTCTTCAAGCGAAAATCTATGAGAAACCAAACCTTCAATTTTAATCATACCTTTACGTACCATCTCAACAACCCTAAAAAGGTCTGAAGGTTTATAGCGGCATGAACCCATAACCTTTAACTCGTACCATAGAAAACGCATAAAGGGCACAGTAAAGTTTTGTATACCATACCCAACAACCACAACTTTTCCACCATTTCTAACACTTCTACAAGCCATTTCAACAGCCTGAGGGCTTCCTGTAGCATCAATAGCAATATCAACACCACCATTTGTCATCTTCCGAATTTCAATCTCAGGTTTTTCAACCTCTAAGGTGCTTATGATTTCTGATGCACCAAACTCTTTTGCTTTCTCAAGTTTCCACTTTCTTCTTGCTACACCTATAACATTCGCTCCAAAGGCTTTTGCAATTTGAACAACATTTAAACCTAAACCTCCAGAAGCACCAAAAACAGCAACAGTATCTCCTGGTTTAACCTGCGCCACATTAACAACAGCATGATAGGGTGCTGCAACAGCATCCGTTATCACAGCTGCTTCCTGAAGAGGGATACCTTCTGGTAAGGGAACAACAACCTTTGCTGGAACAGCTAAATACTCTGCAAAAGCACCATCTCGAGTTGCACCAATAACATCTCCACTAATACAAATATTTTCACGGCCAGCTCTACAAACTTCACATTCTCCACATGGTATTGTATAAGCAACAAGAACCTTTTGACCCTTCTTTAGATTTGTAACCTCCTCCCCTACCTCCTCAATCACACCTGAGGGTTCATGTCCAAGAATTAATGGTGGCTCCTTTGGTGGGCGCATACCCATCTTCATGTAGAGAAGATCTGTATGGCAAAGACCGCATGCAGCAATCTTAACTAGAACATCTTTAGGACCTATTTTTGGTGTAGGCACATCCTCTATCTTTAATGGTTTTTGGGGCCATGAGCCAGGTGGACCATAAAACACAGCTGCCTTCATTACCCTATCCTCCCAAACCTTTGTATGTTTTATTTTTTGGGTTGAATAGATTTAAGTATTTTTCAAATAGATTTTAGGGTATGGATAAGCTAAGAGAAGGTATGCTTCAGGTCTATACTGGAAACGGGAAAGGTAAAACAACAGCTGCTTTAGGTCAAGCTTTGAGGGCTATAGGTCACGGGTTTAAAGTTTACATCATCCAGTTTATGAAGGGTTATGGAGAGTATGGTGAGCTTAAGGCTGCTAAAAGGCTTTACCCAAACCTTATTATTGAACAGTTTGGTAGGGTTAAACATGTAAATAAAGAAAAACCTGAAAAAGTTGACTATGAGTTAGCTGAAAAAGCACTGTTAAAGGCTAAAGAAATTGTGGAAAGCGGAGATTGGGATATGGTTGTTTTAGATGAAGTAAACGTAGCTTTAAATTTTGGGCTTATCAGCTTAGATAAGGTTTTAGAGGTTATAAAAGCTAAGCCTAAACATGTAGAACTTGTCTTTACTGGTAGATATGCACCCAAAGAAATTATAGATTTAGCTGAACTAGTCTCTGAGGTTGTTGAAATAAAACATCCCTTCCATAAAGGAGTTAAACCAAGAATCGGAATTGAATATTAAAAATAGAACACAATCAATAAGAATAAAAAATATATAGGTTACGTTTGGGTACATATAAGCATTGGAGAGAGGTGAAATTTTTGTCTGAAGAAAAGAAGGAGGTTTCTAGAAGAAAGTTCCTGACTACTAGTATTGGAA
>CAZAHF010000117.1:0-2694 GCA_964484995.1 uncultured Candidatus Bathyarchaeia archaeon
AGACCTCTACAAGCTCCAGAAACCACTATACATCACAGTTCCAGCAGACATGGACCACAAGCTGAGGTTCCTACGTGCGTTAGGCATTCTTTAACCTTCATACCGTTTTTAGAGAAGGTTACTGCTGAACCTCTTAAATGGTTTGCAGAGCTTTTCAAGCTACCCAAGCCCCTAAACCGGGCATAGATGACATCTGCTCTCAACATTTCTTCATGTTTGAACTTAACGTAGAGGTTGTAGATTTTTGGGTTAGAGTGTAGAGCTGTTTCGCATATTCTATTTTGTATTCCAAGCGTTTCTCCCAGAGTTTGGTGGCTTCTGGAACGTTTTCCTCAAAGATTTTTTTGAGGATGTGTAATATTCTGCCTCTGCATATTCCATATGGCTTTAATCTTCTTTGCAAGTTTAGGTTTGATGAAGATTGGTTACATCATAAAAACCAAGTGAATTTGCAATAGTGACAATTTTAGCACTTAAAAAATCTGCATGAAAAAGCTTTCCCAAACATTAAGTAAGTTATATCATAGTTAAACTCGCAAACAACAAGCCTTAATCTTATAGGTTCTTCATGTTTACTTCACCCGAGGGGTTTGCATTGGGTAAACCCTGTCTAAGACCCATCAGCATAAGGGTATATCTCATATCCTCTTGATAAGGTGCAACATTAAGATAAGATTAAGAGTATACTTTTTGCCCTATTTACAATTTTATCTTTGAAGAGCTGTCTTATCTATGTAAACGCCTTCTTTAATTTCAATTGTACCTTCAAACTTATACTCATAGGGTGTTGGATCGGGAATATTTGCTTCAATAAACGCTAAATGTCTTCTCCTACAGTTACTGCAACGTCCACAATGAACAGGAATTTTATCTTCTAGCTTTGGATGTTTAATCCATAATGTTGGTTTCGTATAACAACTAAACGTATACTCCCACTTAACATCAAGCATCGTTCCAAGCCTTATTATTGCATGCTTGTCAAGAGATATAAATGGTGCATAAACCTTATAACCCCCAAAATGGGTTGAAACTTCCGCAACATGATTCATCTCCTCTACAAATTCAGGAGTGTTATCTTTCATAGGTACCGGTGTCTCTCTCCGTATACCTATATAAACATCATAAACACATCTTCTTCTATTTTTAAGATAAGATTGTAAATCAAAGGACTCAGCATAGGCTAATCCAATGGTTATAAGTTGAAGGTTTCTGACAACATCCCACCACCACAATATCCTTTCTCTCGCCGCTTCAGGATCCTGTATTTTTTCGATAGGTGTTTCCGGAACAGGCTCGTCCCTTACAAGTTTTGATGTTGAAAGTTTCCCAAGCCATTTAACATCAACAAACTCTAGACTAATGTTATAGTCTTGATTTTTAAGATAATCAATGTTTTTGGTAACGCAAAATCTCTCCATTTCCATCATTCTTTGACCATAATCCACATGAATCGCCAGAGTATGCTCAGGCTTAATCACCTTTACGACATAGTACAATAATGGTATACTATCAGCTCCACCACTAACTAGCACAACAGCATTTCTCTTTTGTTTTTCTAAACCCATCCTAATACACCTTTCACAATTTAGGAAGCTAAAGTTTAACTTTAAGTTTACATTTTCTTTTCCCATATTGTTTGAAGTCCCAATTTTTTCCTTATAATGACACACCCCAAGTAACAGAATGGTGTATCAAGTAACGCAATAAGCAGCTTAACTAACCATAATGTTAACATCATAATAAGTAGAGAGTTAAAGGGTATTAAGTATAGAAAAGCTATTAAACTGAAAATTATCGTATCTATACCTTGACTAACTATTGTACTAGCATTATTCCTAACCCATAGATATCTCCCTCTAGTAACTCTTCCCCAAAAATGAAAAGCATAAATATCATGTGTTTGTGCAGTAATGTAGGCTACCATACTTGCAAAGGTAATTCTTGGAGCCATACTTAATACCTGACTGTAAATTTTTTGATATTCAAGCTGAAAATGAGCTATAGGCATTAGTACGGAGGTTAAAACTAGCAGAACCATTAAAAGGTTTGCTATAAATCCACCCAAAACCACGTAGCTAGCTTCCTTTTTTCCAAAAAATTCCGTGTAAATGTCAGTACAAAGGAAGGTGATACAGTAAGCTATTGTTCCAGCTGGAAATATAAACCAACCAAACTGAACAATCTTACTTGCTATTAAATTTGCAGTAACAACGGAAGAAACAAAAAGTGAGACGAGAAAAATACGTAAACCATTACTTAAGGTATTATCTTTACTCAGATTTTACACCTCCAAGCATTCTGCTGGAGAGGTTGATTTCCCGTTCGGTTTAAGCTATCATCCAGCCTAAACCACATCTTGGGTAACGGCGGAGCTCTACCCGCCGGAGGTTAAACCTCAAAACAACCTCTACTTCTACTTTTAACCCCTTATATATTTAAGCTTTAGTTTTTTTAGGAGTGAAAAAATTCTGTTGTTAATAAGAATTTTAATTCTGCATCAGTCTATTTAAGCTCATATGTTTTTAGGTGCTCAATCAGTTCAGGAGTAAACTTAACTGGAAGAGGTTTGGCTTCAGTCCTTATTCGGCTTATCAATGCTTCCTCAAAAACTTGTTTGAGGTGTAGCCTCATCCATGTATAGTCTTCGTTTTTTAGACGTTTAGCTGAATGTTCGAGAAAGAAGCCTTCAAAAAC
>CAZAHF010000118.1:0-2689 GCA_964484995.1 uncultured Candidatus Bathyarchaeia archaeon
TTTCAGCAACTACTGGTGATACCCCCCTCCTATCCCTCAAAAAACTCCTCATCCCCTACAAACCCCCCTACTTCAACATTATCCTACATCTTTCCCGGTTAAACTGTATTGGTTAATTGAAATTATTAAGCATTTCTAGCGTTCTGTAACTTTTTTGGTTTTTGTGTAACATAAAGGTTGGAACATGATGGTTGGTATAGATTGGTGGTTTATGCTTCAAAAATTATTGTTTGGTTTTGCTCGTCTATGGTTGTTTTCTTGAATTGGCTTATTACATCCATACCTAATGCTCCATCACATTCTTCAACAACCATTCTATTTATTACGTGAGCTTTTCCAACGTGAATTGGGTAAGATCTTCCTTTATGGTCTATGAATATGAATGTTACATGTTCTATAATTCTCGGAATCACTGTTCCTCCGAAGGCTAATACGGGAATATCTTGGTCTAACCTATTGAATATGCTTGGTGGCATTCCTATGTTTCCAGCTATAAAGGTTGTATGGGTGCTTCCAGTATCTATAACAAGCTTAACTACACGAACCATTCTAGGATAATGAGAACTAAAAAAGACGGTTATATAATAGTAGTGAAAACCTTCCTTAAAACCCAAAATTTTGGTCAAGCTAACCACAGAATAGAAAGCTTACGGGTTTCACACGTATTAGAGTTATGGCTATATCTGAAGGTTCATCCCTCCTATATCCGTATTCTTTACTGAGCTTTTCAATAAGAACATCCTTATCCTCTTCAGCCATTATTACCTTTTCATCTTTTACTGCGATATACATGTTTGGATACTCCCTCTTAAGTTGTTCATAGTTTTTAGCAATCCAACGGTGATTTCTATCAAAAGCCTTCAGAATCTCAACCACTCTTTGTCCTTCTTCACTTCTTAAAAACTTCTCAATCTCTTCCTTCTCCATATCCACCAAACCTATAAATCTACCCCCAAATATTAACTCTTTCCCCCAAGATTACAATAACCACTTTCAACCTAACTTTGCATTTATAATTTAGTTCAGATATACCCTTAGATTGAATCATTAGACATTATCCTATTATTCTACCGCTTTTTTACTCCTAATAGTTAAAAGGAGCTTTAACTCCTGAACCTTGCGTTTCTTTAAGGTTTCCAGCTCATCTATCTCCTTTGTTAGTCTCTGGAAGTCGCCTCTTATTGGCTTATAGTTTTTGACAGCCTAAATTTTTAGGTTAAAAATACCGTCCTATCCAAAAGTTTTAGGCTCCGACCATCCATCACCCCAAATCCGACAGAACACTAAAAAATTCTTGTTTATAAAGATGCCGCAAGAAAACCCCTACTTTAGTGGAGGGATGAATTGCGGCTAAGTTTAAATGCTTTAACACCCCAATTTAAAGTTGGGATGTTCCTGTGCTGAAGGATGTTCGGTTAACTGTTGTAGGAAAGGTTTTTAAGCCTAACAGGCTAAAGGTTTTAGCCTTAAACAGAACCTTAAGCAAGTATTTTAGGCTTGTAAGGTGGTATCTCCGCTTTAACTCTAAGTCTAAGAGCATTCTACATGAAAACTGTTATGAGGAGGCTAAGAGACTCTTCAACCTTAATACGGCTTTAATCCAAACTGCTAGGGATAAGGCGGTTGAAGTCTTAAAGAGCTTCGAAAAGAACAAGAAGGATAATAGCGTTTTAGAGCTTAAGAGGATATCCATACGCTTTGACAAGAGGTGCTACAGCTTCTCTAAGACAACTAATGTTCTAACACCATACTGGTTGACTTTAAGCCTAAACAGAGGGGAGAAGGTTAGCCTTCCAATAATATTTGGAGAAAGACAGAAGCAGAGGATTGAGGAAGCTTTTAGAGGCGAGTGGCAGTTCTCAACTGTTGAAATGGTTAAGCGCAATGGCGAATGGTATGCCCACTTCGTTCTAACGAAGACTGTAGAGCTACTCGATGAACCAGAAACCGTGATAGCCGTAGATAGGGGTGAGCATAACTTAGCCGTTGCAGTAGCAATATCAAAAGGTAATCCCGACAAACCCGTGAAGGGGCAGTTCTGGAGAGGTGAAGAAATCAAGCGTATCAGAGGACTATACAGCCACATCAGAAGGAAGCTTCAAAAGAAGAAGCTTCTAAAGAAGGTCAAGGAGCTTGGTGGAAGGGAAAAGCGTAAAGTGAACCAGCAACTCCACGTGATAGCGAACCAGATAATTGAATATGCTAAGCAGTTTCCAAAGCCAGTAATAGTGATGGAAGACTTAAATGGAATACGGAGTAGCTTCAAGAAGCCTAAAAGGCTTAACAGAAGATTTCACTCATTGCCTTTCAGGAAGCTCCAAACCATCATAGAGTATAAAGCAAATCTTGAAGGAATAAAAGTCAGATACTTAACCAAAAAAGAGACCAAAAACACATCAAAAACATGCCATAGATGCGGGCATGTTGCCCAAGTAAGAGGAAGAATCTTTAAATGTCCTAAATGCAACATGGAATACGATAGGGATTTAAATGCTTGTGTAAACATAGCCCGCAGGGTAATGAGCTCTGCGGGATGGGGGAGTGTGAGCCCCCCAAACCAGCAGATGGTGGGATAGGTGTAAAGCCATCCCAAAACGCTGGAAGCCCCCCTGCTTAAGTAGGGGGGAGGCTCACGTAAGTTTTATCCAGTAGGTTGATGCATCCCTAATAGTAACACTTTTTTTAAGAA
>CAZAHF010000119.1:0-2646 GCA_964484995.1 uncultured Candidatus Bathyarchaeia archaeon
TTCTTTTGACATAGTTTTATGTGGAAACGAAACAGCTGATGGAAGTACAGGACAAGTTGCTCCTCAGCTTGCAGAGTTTTTAGATGTTCCACATGTGACAAGTGTTAGAAAAATTGTTTCTATTGATGACAAAAAAAGAATATTTGAAGTTGAAGTAGCACTTGAGTATGGGTATGCATTAGTCAGAGTAAAGCTTCCTGCGGTTTTAGCTGTTACCCGGGAGATTAATAAGCCAAGACTGCCCAGCGTTTTAAGTATCCAAAAGGCATACAAAGCAAAAATCGATATTTGGAATGCTGAAATTTGTGAAAACAAAAGTTTGATAGGGTTAAGCGGTTCACCAACCCAAGTTGTTGATGTTTTTACCCCAGAAATAAAGCGGAGAAAAGAAATTCTTAAAGGAAAACCTGACGAGGTTGTAGATAAGCTTCTTGAAAGATTACATGAGCTTCATGTTCTTTAGGGATGGTGAAAATGATGACTGGTGATGTTTGGGTCTTTACAGAACAAAGAAATGGGAGATTATTAGAAGTAAGTTTTGAGCTTCTTGGTGGAGGAAGAAAAATAGCTGAAAAGTTAAATGTGTCTTTGGTTGCTGTAATGTTTGGATTTAACGTTGAAAATCTTGCTAAGGAGCTTATATCCTATGGTGCTGACAAAGTTTACCTTGTAGAGAATCCTGCACTTAACGTTTATCAACATGATGTTTATGCAAAAGTATTAACAGACTTAGCGGTTAAACATAAACCCGAAGTTCTCTTACTTGGTGCTACAAGTGTGGGAAGAGATCTTGCTCCAAGAGTTGCTGCAAAACTAAAAACAGGATTATGTGCTCACATCACAGATTTAGTTGTTGGTGAAGATGGAATACTAAGACAGGTTGTTCCTGGATTTGGCGGAAATGTTATGGCTGTTGTTACCTGCCCAAAAACAAAACCCCAAATGGCAACTGTAAGACCTGGTGTCTTTAGAAAACTTGAGAAAGATGAAAATCGAAAAGGGGAAATTGAAAAGGTTAGTGTTGATGTTGACTTAGAAAAGCTTCCGATCGTAACACTTAAAATGGTTGAGGAGCCGCCGAAAGAAAAACCTATTGAACAGGCAGAGGTTATTGTAGCTGCAGGTTGGGGTGTCCGTTCAAAAGAAAGCTTTAAGCTTGTTCAGGAGCTAGCTAATGTTCTTGGTGCTGGTCTTGGTGGAACAAGACCTATTCTAGATGAAGGCTTAATTCATGAAAGCCAGATGATTGGGCAGAGTGGTAAAATTGTTAGACCTAAACTTTATGTTGGTGTTGGTGTTTCTGGTGAGATGCATCACACTATTGGAATTTTAAACTCTGATATTATTGTAGCCATTAACAATGATCCAAATGCTCCGATTTTTGAGTTTGTTGATATTGGTATTGTTGGCGATGCAAACGAGGTTCTACCAATCCTTATAGAAAAATTACGGAAAAAAGAAAAATTTTAACCTAAGAAAACTCTTTTTATCTTCCTAATGTCATCATAAATCATGTAGTCTAAATTACACCTTCCTGCTTTAATTTTTCAACATCACTTTTAGAATAGCCAAGTAGACCGCAAAGAATTTCTTCGTTATGTTCCCCAGGTAGTGGTGCTGGACGTTCAACCCCCCCAGGAGTTTCAGACATCTTAACCGGTGCATTAACAATTTTTACCTTATCGTTGAGTGGATGTTGAACTTCAACAAGCATTTCTCTAGCTTTAACATGAGGGCATTCAAATATGTCTTTTACAGTATTAATGGGTCCAGCGGGAATATCATTCTTTAAAAGAATATCTATTATCTCCTTTCTAGTTCTTTGACTAGTCCACTCCTCAATTATTGGCTTTAATTGGTCATAGTTTTTTGCTCTCTCATTTGTTGTTAAAAATCTAGGGTCGTTTACTAGGTCTTCTCTACCTATAACCTTACATAGGTTTTCCCACATCTTAGGCCAGTGTGCAGCAATAACAACATAGCCATCCTTAGCCTTGTAAGCATCATAAGGAGCAAGTAAGGGGTGAGCATTACCCATAGGAACAGAAACTTCTCCACTTATAGAGTAAATTACTATTGCTCTCTCAATACAGTTTAACATCGCATCATACATGGAACAGTCAACATGTTGACCTATACCGGTTCTTCTTGCGTAGTGGAGAGCAGCCATTATTGCAAAAGCTGTTAACAAGGAAGCCCAAGTATCACCAATTCCAGGACCAGTTTTAAGTGGAGGCCCACCTTTAGGCCCAGTAATGCTCATAACACCACCCATAGCTTGGGCTATTAAGTCAAAGGAAGGTCTATCCCAATAAGGACTTTTTAAAATATTTGGATGACCAAAACCAGTAATTGTAGCATACACAAGACGGGGGTTAATCTTTCTTAGAACATCATAATAACCTAAACCTAATCTTTCCAAAACACCAGGTCTAAAGTTTTCAACTAAAACATCAGACTTTTTAACAAGCTCTTTAAAAATTTCTTTTCCCTTTTCTGTTTTTAGATTTAAAGTTAGACTTTTCTTGTTTCTGTTTATACTAAAAAAGTATCCTCCAAGTATCCTATCTTTATCCTTTTCAACAAAAGGCCCAATAGCACGTGTAGGATCCCCTCCACCAGGCATCTCTATCTTGATTACTTCCG
>CAZAHF010000120.1:0-2627 GCA_964484995.1 uncultured Candidatus Bathyarchaeia archaeon
TTTTCTGCGGTCTGCTAACAGCTCAACCTATCTTGTTTATAGGCGCGCATGGAACAATGAAGTGCGTTGATTATAATACTCCAATACTTATAGCTAAAAAGGAGGGGGAAACGTTAAGATGGAGAATGACTAGTGTAGGCAAAGTTGTTGAAGAAACTAAAGAGCACGAAGAGGTTTACGTTCTTTCACTTAATCCAAGGTCCCTCAAAATTGAAGTAAAAAGAGTGCTGGCTTTTGTAAAGGAACCCGCACCAGAAAGCCTTATACAGATAACAACGAAAAGCGGTCGAATGATAGTTGCAACCGACAACCATGCATTCTTGACACTTAAAGATGGGGAGCTACAGGTCGTTAATGGTAGAGACCTTAAGCCAGGAGATGTTGTTCCAGCAATAAAGCATCTACCCGATCTTAACGTTAGTTCGGAAGAGATCAACTCGTGTCTTGCTAGGCTGTTAGGGGTGTATTTAGCTGAGGGGTGCTACGAGGATAAAAAAGCAGGGTCCAGATTTCAACATCCACTCCTGAGCCACTACTACGACTCTGCAAAGAGCTAGGTTTTGAGAAGGTACGTTGTTACCTAGATAAAAAAGGGAAGAAATTGCTCCGCATAGAGATATATGGAGCATTTTATGGTCTCTTGAAAAGATTTGGCTTTAAAACAGGAAGTGGTAAGAAGGAAATACCGGATGTTATATTTAACCTTCCGAAAGACGTTTTGCGCGAGTTTCTTGCCGGGTACTTTGAAGGTGATGGTACCATCTATGTTAAAACTAAATCAAAAACCAATGTAACCATTGCTGTAACCACTAAAAGTGAAAAGCTTGCAAATGGATTATCGTATCTATTTGCCTTGCTTAACATACCCGTTTCCATCCATCCATTATGGAATAAAGCTAGGGGAACTAATCAACCTTTAACGAAGTATTGGAACGTAAGCGTAATTACAAGAGATGGTTATGAGGAGTTCCGCAAATTATTTAATGGGCGCGTACAACGTAAAAGCTTCCCCCTACTCTATAGAAAACTCAAAAATCCAAAGGATTCAAGTGGTTACGACCGAATACCTAATATTGGCCTCTTACTTTATAGAACGCTTAAGCGTTTAGCATCGAAAAGTATCAAACAACTAACTAAGGAAATCCTACCCGGAAAGAACTATGGCCGACTACGCGAATATGCAAAAGGAAAACATGCGATAAGCTGCATTTCCCTACGGGATATGGTTACCAATCTAAATCAATATCCGCAAGAAATGAAAGATCAGGTTGAACGGCTAGAAGCTTTTGCATACTCCGACGTATTTTGGGATCCTATCGTAGAAATAAAAAGAGTAAAGTCAACAACGCCATATGTATATGACTTAACAGTAGAGGGGAATAAAAACTTTGTCGCTGGTTTTGGTGGCATAGTTATACACAATACATCAATGGCGAACTTCACTGGCAGACTCTTTGATAAGCCGGTAGTAATTCTGAGGGAAAGCTTCACATCGACAGGCAGCATTGAAAAGTTTTTTGAGGGTATCGCCTCCAAGCTTAAGCTTAACCCGGAAGCCCTGATGAGAAACCTTGTGGACGGGGTTAACGTTGAATATTCTCAGACGGGTAAAACTGTGACTGTTAAGGCTGAGATAAATCAAGCCAAATATCCTGAAGCCGAAAAGCCTGGAGAAATTAAAAGGAAGCCTATAGATGTTTTCTCGGTTCAGGTTAACGATCAGATGGATCCCGAGGACATTTTAGGTTATGCTGTAGACCATCCGGCAGTTTTAGGCTTGAAGCCTCCACATGTAATTAAAACTGGGAGGTTTGCTGGAGCCGACCTTGTGATCCTAGATGAAATTTTTATGAGTCCAAGGCTACTCTCAAAGCTACATCACGCCTTAAACGAGAAAGTTGTAGACACAACCATAGGTCCTGTTGAAGTTAAGCCTTTAACCGTTCTCCTGGCAACAAACTACCTCAACGAGTTTTACATGACAAATCTGCGGATTATAAACGAGGCCACCACGGATAGATATGCTTTAAGTGTCCGTAGTATGCCTCCAAGCATCCAAGAAATACTTGTAATGAGTAAGCGTTGGAGAAGGCTTAACATTAAGAGGCATGTTCCCGTGGAGCTTATTTATGAGGCTAGAAAGCTTCTGGGTGAGGTTAAGATTCCAGACGAGTTTATGGTTTTCTGTCTGGCTTTAATATCCCATCTAAGCAGATGCTACTTCTCAACAGCCAAAAGCAACAGAACCCAAGAATCTAGGGATCCCTTCGAGGGTGAGAGAGACTGTAGCCTGTGTGTTTACAGGGATGCTGGTGTATGCTCCAAAGCAAACATAGGAAAGGTCAGAGCCATAATAAGGCTTGAGGAAGCAATAAAGGCTCACGCACTAATAAACTGTAGAAAGGAGGCAGACCAGGAAGACCTAGAATTTGCACTTTTAACTGTTCTGCCACATAGGCTTGCATGGAACGATAAAGAATATCTTAGCGAACACGGTGGAATGTTTACGGCAACAAAAACCCTGGTAGAAGAGTATGCTCAAAGATTCGCATCCCAAATTTCAAGGATAAGAGAGGTTGAGGAGCTGATTAGAAAGCCAGACCCAAAAAAGGCTCTTGAACTTAAAG
>CAZAHF010000121.1:0-2611 GCA_964484995.1 uncultured Candidatus Bathyarchaeia archaeon
TCAGTCCCAAATGTTTGTTGACTTATTTCACCAAAACTTACAACTTGTTTTTTACCTACCATATAGACATCCCCCCTTACAGTTTTTGGTTTGGAGTATAGGCTTTATAGCCTATACCCTTTCAAACCAAAAAAACAAAAAAAGTTTAGTTTAAGTTAAATATCTAAGTAATCTGTTAAAGCTGATAATAATATTCTATCTAAGCTTTTTCTGTTTTTTCCATCTAAACATCTTTTAACTTCTATTCTAGCATTATTTATTAACCTTTGTTCTCCATGTTCTCTACCTAACCAATAGGCTAACCATAATAAGTAGTTGGTATCTTTATCTTTACATTTGTAGCCTAAACTGAAAAGATAAGCCAAAAAATTCTCGTTTTTATCTCTTTCACATAACGTTAAAACTCTAGTTGTTATATCTCTATTAGATGCTTTTTCTAAAAATTCTAAAGCTTTAACTTTATCCATTTTTTCTCAATCCCCCTTTAAGTTGTTTGGTTTGGGGATAAGGGTTAAACCCTTACCCCTATCAAACCAAAAAAATAAAAAATTTTGGGTTTAAAAGTGTATAGCTATTTCTCTAATGTTAGCCATAGGGAAATAGTGAATACTCTTTATTTCTACTTGTTTTAGCTTGACATCTTTTGTTTTTGCTTCATTTTTTGGCTTATAAAAAAAGATTGTTAAGCCTTCTTTTGATGGAAAAATGTCTACTGTTTCTTTTATGTCTATTGCTATTTCAATATTTGTTGTTGACATTATTATAACCCTTTTTGCTTTTTTGAAGTCTAACGCTTCCAACATCGTTTTTACACCTTTGCTTACTAGCCTTCTTCTTAACTCAACTATCATCGTTAAGGGTGCTTTAAAACTACATCACCCCTAAACCCCTAAAGCACCAAAAGGGGTTACTTAGGGGTTCATTTTTGGGTTGCAACCCTAAAGAATCTTTAGGGTTTTAAGGTATATAAACTTTTCTAGGATTTTAAGGTTAAGCTTTTTGGGTTTTTTCTGAAAATTGTAAACCCTAAGGTTGTCAACATTTTTTGGAGAACCCTCCAATTTTTTGGAGGTTTTAAATAGAGTATCCTACCTAAAGGTTCTATAAACCCTTGGGTTTTACAATTTCTGGAAAAAACAGACATAGAAAAAAAGAGGGTTTAATTTAGTCTGACAGGTTCACCTTTAGCAGGAATAAACAACGTATAAGGCTTTTCCTTGTTAACCTTAAGCAGTTTCCTAGTATCCCCAAAATGCAGACAAAAACAGCGTAAATCAACATAGTAATCAACCCCCAGTTGTTCACAATCACTTGAAAACTTCAAATCATACATTACACCACGTTCAAACATCATGTCTTTTATTATTCTAAACGGTTGAAGCTTAGTTTTCTCCACCAGCCACCGTTTAATCATAGTTAAAGCCAAACCGTTAAACCAAACCTTAATTAAAGGTGTTTCCCAGTTTTCAGCAACAATTTCACGTATAGTTATAAACGGATACTGTCTAGCTGAGTGGATACTTAAAGGATTTTTAGGGTTAAAACCTCTTGGAGGCTTAAAAGTTAAACTTGCATATCTGTAGCTCACAGGATTGTTGAAATCATAGTTTATCCATCCACCAACAACATCGAAATTATGTTTCTCTATATCTTCAAGCAACAGCTGAATGTGGTAAGGTGTAGCTAAAATATCATCGGTAGAAATCAGCATATAGTCATAGTCTTTATCCAAGAAAAACTTTACTCCTTCCTTGTAGGCTATATGGCTAGGCTTAAACCTAATCCAAAGCTTATCTATAAAATCTACTTTTTCCATCCACCATTTAAACAACGAAAAATCTCTTGGACTTGGTATAAACCATAACACTTTTACCATATCAACCACCAATATATTTTGATAATGTTGAAGCTTATATGTGTTAACTGTAAACATGAAGTCAGAAAAGCTGAATGTGAACAGCTAGTTTTTTACTACTGCACAAACTCAAGATGTAGATGGTGCAGAATAGAAAAAAAATAAAAATTATTTTTTATGTTTTCTTCCTACCTCGTATCCTGCTAATCCTCCGATTATACTTCCTATAGCTAAAAGTATTCCACCGTCAATCTTTAAGGTTAACAGATTCATAGCCTCCAACACTATTAAACCTATTATGGCTGTTATTTTTGTTAAAGTTTCCTCCCTCATCTTGTATCACTAAGCTGTAACTCTAATTTCATATCTAACTGTTAATGTTGCACCATCAGGCACATCTACAGCCGTTATAACATCTCTGATTATCAGGAAATACCATTCACCTTCAGTTGCTGTTCCTATAACTCTCTTATGTTTAGCCACTAAGCCTATCTCGTTTACTGTTATTGTTGCACCTGAAAGATTTGTGAAATCACGTCTATATCTAGCGTAGCTGGTGTTGTTTGTTATAGCTTTAGTTTCTAGGCTACATGCACCATAGTCTAGTTGACCTGAAGCTGAACCATGAGAAATCTTACTAGCTAAAGCATAGTCTTGAGATGTAACAGGTGTTGTTCCAGTTCCCACCTGTATCCCATAGCTGTCAATATCATCTCCAGCCAAAACATCCATAGGTGTAAGTTCAACTGGTGTTTC
>CAZAHF010000122.1:0-2608 GCA_964484995.1 uncultured Candidatus Bathyarchaeia archaeon
TAGACCAGGCTAGCCCACGGCCCCACCAAAATAATCCAAAATTCAACCTACTTAATATCTGTTTTTGTTTTTACATAAACCCTAACACCGTTAAATTTTCTTTGCTTCAAAAAGTATTATTGACCCGTGGATGTTATACTTAAACTCGATGTATCCTGAGCTTTTTAAGTAGTCTTCTAACTCATTTAAATCAAAAACACGTGCACCATGTTCTTTTTCTAGGTGTTTGTAGACTCTTTTTATTCCTAAAAATCTTCTCTTAATAAAGGTCATTACAGCAAGTTTACAATTCTTTTTTAGAACACGGTTCATTTCTTTTAAAGCTCTAATAACGTCAGGAAAGAGATGTAAAGCTCCACAACATAAGACACCATCAAAAAATTCATGTGGGAAGGGTATGTTTTCCACTTCTGCTCTAGCAAACACTATGTTCTTTAAACCTTCCTTCTTTACGTATTTTTGTGCTTTTCTTAACATCCCCATAGAAATATCAAAACCGTAGACTTGTTTTACTCTTTTTGCAATCCTTCTTGTAAACAATCCTGTTCCACATGCAACATCTAAGACTAAACCACCATCAACCTCAAGCATATCAATTATAGTCTTAACTGTTTTCTTAACTGATGGTATGAAGAAACCTCCATATAGGTAGTAAACAACCGGATACCAAAGTGGTGTCTCATAAATTGAGGATAACCTGTCAACAAACTTTATCATTTTCCTTCTTTCTGGCTTCAACTCTTTTGGCAGAAAGTCCGGTATATCTTCAACTATAGGGAAAACTTTACCACATCTTAAGCATTTTAAACTATAATCATTTTCCCTTAATCTTACTTTACAATAAGGACATACAAAGACACTTATTTGGTTTTTCTCAAGATAATGATGCAATAATTGGGCTTCACCAAAAATTTTTCTTTATTTAGGGAATAGTTATGCTTAAATAAATCCTTTGTATAATGAAAAATTTTTGACTTAGAGTTTTTGGTTTTTGGAGTGTTTTAAATTATGAGAAAAAATCTTTTAGCTTTCTGGTTTTTACTTCTTATTGCTTTAGATTATCTTATTCCCTACACTATTCTTAAAGGTTATCAGAGTTTTTATGGTGTTTTTCTTTTTTGGTCTCTACTAACCATTATGGTTGCGGCTTCATGTTTTATTTTAGTGTTACGTAGGTGGAAAACGCCATGATACCTATAAATCTGCTTTTCTTCAGTATTTTAGCCTATATTGGGGTTATGCTTACTATTGCCTACTATGGAAGACTAAAAACGGGTAGAGGTTTAGAGGAGTTTTATATTGCTGGAAGAAAAGTTACTGGATTTGTTGCAGCTTTAACCTATGCAGCCACAACCTACAGTGTATTTATGATGGTTGGGCTTGTAGGTTTAACCTATGCTTATGGTGTTGGAGCTTTAGGTTTTGAGCTTACCTATCTTCTAGCAACAGTTATTCTTTTAACGGTTTTTGCTCCAAAATTTTGGGTTGCAGGTAAAAAATGGGGTTATATAACTCCAACTCAACTTTTGGCTGAAAGATATGAAAGTAAAGTTGTTGGTGTTGTTACAACCGTCTTATGTCTTGTTTTTCTTGTCCCCTATATGGCGATTCAAGGTATGGGTTCAGCTTACCTTCTAGAAGCTTTATCTGGTGGAAGCATAAGCTATGAAGCTGGATTAACATTTATAGTGCTGGTTATAGCTGTTTGTGCTCTTTTAGGCGGGTTTAGAGGAGTAGCATGGACGGATACTGTTCAAGGCTTATTTATGCTTTCAACATCGCTTTTTCTTTTAGTCTACCTTTTAAATGTTTACCTAGGAGGCTGGGGAAGCTTTACAGCAATCCTTGAAAAACAACATTCAAGTCTGCTTTCAGTTCCAGGCCCGAAAAACTTCTGGACTTTTAACAGGTTCTTAACACTTACTCTTCCATGGTTCTTTTTTGCTTTAACAAACCCACAAGTTTCTCAACGTTTGTTTGTTTTAAAGTCTGTTTCTTCACTAAAACATATGATTATAGGGTTTTTTGTGTTTGGATTTATCTACACTATTGTTAGTGTTTTATTTGGGTTAATTGCTGTTTCACTAAAAATTTCGGCAACTCCACCAGATAGGGCGATGCCTTTAATGTTAGAAAACTTTACACCTCCAATCTTAGCCTTAATTATAACTTTAGGTATTCTTTCAGCTGGAGTAACCACAGCAAACTCTATAATGCTTTCCTTAGCCTCAATGGTTGGGAGAGATATCTACCACTCTATTGCAAAAAAACCATCTGAAAGAGTTGAAACATGGATCGGTTATGGAATAATAATTTTTGAAGCTATTTTAATATGGGTTTTTGCGATTCAAAAATTAGGATTAATATCTTTATTAGCTGTTATGGCTTCAGCAGGTTTACTTGTTCAGCTTCCAACAATTATAGGAGCTTTCTACTGGAAAAATGGGACAGCTGCTGGTGCATATGGAAGTATGGCTATTGGTGGAGGGTTAACCGCTTTTCTCTATTATCTTAAACTTTCACCGTTAGGGTTTGGTCCACCAGTTTGGGGTTTAACAGTAACAGCCCTAATCTACGTCTTAGTTAGCTTAAAAACAAGAAAACCTGT
>CAZAHF010000123.1:0-2599 GCA_964484995.1 uncultured Candidatus Bathyarchaeia archaeon
GCTAAAAGAAAGGTAATAGCAGGTATAACTAATCTTTTCACAGAGATGGGTATACCTGGAGAAGCGGTTGAAGTTGTAATTCATGAGGTCCCAAAAGAAAATTGGGGTGTTGGAGGAGAACAAGCCAGCAAAAAACTTAAACATGTTCAGCCACCATAAAGCGTGCTAAGATTTGGCTACGAACACACCCTTTACAAATATGCGTCTAAGAGTATATGGCATTAAGATAGCCTTGTTAAACAGAAGACTCAGTAAGCATAGCATTCAGATTAGCATAAAACCTAAATTGCCACAACAAAAAATAGGTAATTTAGGTTTAGGAAACTAAGACGGAGGACTTCACCATAACTGTATCCGGAATGTTGGGTTTGTAGGACCATAGGTGTAGGTTTATGGGTAGAATTGTTATATCCTTTAAAATATTCCCCTCAACAATTGAAGTAGACCTTGAAAAACTCAAAAAAACAATAACAGAAAAACTTTCAGGAGAAGCTGAAGTTTACAGGTTTGAAGAAGAACCTATAGCTTTTGGGTTAAAAGCACTTATAACCCATCTAATTATACCTGAAGACCTAGAAGGTCAAATGGATAAGGTTGAAAACCTTCTTAAAGAAATTAAAGACATAAGCGAAATCCAAACCCTAATGGTTAGAAGAATTTCTTAAACCCTATTTTAAAACAGGTAGAAACTTTTCCTACCCAAATAAAATTTTTCCTCTAGGTTTTCCTACTATTTCACCTTTCTCCATAACAATATTTCCATTAACTATTGTGTAAACGGGAACACCTTTAACCTCCCAACCATCAAAAGGTGTAACCTTACTTTTACTATGAAGCCTCTCACTTCTTATCTTGGCTTCTTTTTTTAGGTCAACAATTGTTAGGTCTGCATCTGAACCAGCTTGAACTAAACCTTTTTTAGGGTAAACTCCTAGAAGCTTTGCAGGATTTTCTGATGAAACCTTTACATAGTGGTTGATAGACAACCTGCCTAAGTTAACCTGAGTTAGCATTAAAGGAACCATGGTCTCAACACCAACAAAACCTGAAGCAGCATCCCAAACACTATCCCTCAGTTTCTCCTCCTCCGTATGAGGAGAATGGTCACTTGCCACCAAATCTATTGTTCCATCAAGTAGGCCTTCCCAAAGAGCTTCCCTATCAGCTTTAAACCTTATTGGAGGAGTAATTTTAGGTGTAAACCCGAGACCTTTAACCTTCTCAACATCTAAAAGTAGGTAGTGGGGACATGTTTCACATGTTAGTAGACTGCTTCTAGTTTTGGCTTCTTTTAAAACTTCAACACCAGCTTTTGAGCTTACATGGCAAATATGAGTTTTACACTTGGTTTTTTGAGAGAATACTGCAACCTTGCTTATGGCTTTAGCTTCAGCTAAACTTGGTCTTGACTCAACCCAAGCCATAAAATCTTTTCTTCTATCCTCCTTAACTTTCTGGGTTGCATATTGAATCATCTGAAAATCTTCAGCATGAACAAAAACAGGTTTATTAGCTTCTTCTATAAGTCTAAAAGCTTCAACCATACAATCATCATCCATTGGAGAACCTAAAGTCTCAGTCATAAATATCTTAAAGCCTAAAACCCCAGCCTTACTAAGAGAAAAAACTTTGTCTAAGTTTGTTTTAACAACACCTGCAATAAAGCCTAAGTTAACATAACATCTGTCTTCTGCTTTTTTAACTTTAACCCTAAAACTTTCAATGTCTAAGGTTGGAGGAATAGTGTTAGGCATATCAGCAACAGTTGTAACACCACCAGCAGCTGCAGCCATAGAGCCTGTCAAAAAATCTTCTTTATGAGTTAATCCAGGCTCCCTAAAATGTACATGCACATCAATAACACCAGGTAGAGTTAAGCCGCCTTTTGCATCAATAGTTTTTTCTGCTTTTAGAAGGTTTACATCTTTAACAAAAGAAACAATTTTTCCATCCTTAACAGCTAAACAAGCCTCAAAAACAGTTGAAGAAGAAACAATTTTTGTATTTTTAATCACTAGGTCAACATTACTCAACATTTACACTCTTCAAACCAAAAATCGTTAGTGTCTTTAGAAAGCCTAAAAGGAATGTTAAGCTGGCTTTACTGATTGGCGGATAGTCTCATTAAAGACAGTGTCATCAGCTACAGCAACAGTATACCCAGCAACCCTACGAACCTCACGTAGAACAGAGTTTAACCTTATTGCACTATGAACATCTTTAACAGTTTCAAAGATTTCTGTTGTAATAGCTTCATCAAGCTCCCTAATCTTATTCATGTTATCCATAATCTGGTTTGCTAACTCAACACTTCTTTCCATGAAAGCCTTAAAGGCATCTTCAATCATTCGTTGGGTGTTATCAAAAATTTTAGACATTAAACCTACAAGTTTCTCATCATAATAAAAGCCAGCTCCCAAGATTTCTCTAACATGTTTAGCTATACTTGAAATATGGTAGATTAGTCTACTTACATCTCTAGCCGTAACTGCAAAAATTATGCATTCGGTACTGCTTTCTATTCCAAGGTTTTTAGCGGTTACTCTGTCTGCATGAGCTAACATTAGCTGTCTTACCATTAAACGGTAAAGCTTCATAG
>CAZAHF010000124.1:0-2503 GCA_964484995.1 uncultured Candidatus Bathyarchaeia archaeon
AAAAACTAACAAAAAACATAATCCTAAAAATTAGAAAAGAAGGAATAAAAAAGCTAAACAATAATGGTTAAAGGTAAAAAAGATAGGTAAGTTTTCTTCAAAACTGAACAGCGCGTGCAAAAGAAAATTTTAAAGAAGACCTAAAAATGGAGGACTTTTTTGTTGTTGTGGCTTTATGATTTTAAGGTTTTCAGGATTACCAAAATTATGGACTATGGTTTTGGTGTGTGTTAGGGTTTTTATTAGTTTTGCTTCCATTCTTGGATTTATTCTCCATGCTAGGAATAGGGCTTTGTTAGCTATTTTTGCTATTCTTTTACCGATTCTCCAAAAATCTGCACAGATAATAAGTATGCGGTTTAACTTATCATAGTTTATGGTTTTTAGGAATTTTAAAGCCTCCTTTAAAACCTTCCAGTTAACCTCTACAGCCACGCACAAATTTACATCATATCCTTCAAGTGCAATTATGCATGCGCGTAGGTCTCCTGAGCCTATATCTAAGAGCACATCATCTGACTTGAGCTCTAAAATTTGTAGTGCGTGCCTAACTAGCTCCAAGCTATTAGGCCACCAAATAAACTCTCTAGGTAATACTCCCTCTAGTCTTTCAGGTAGAAAACCCGTAGACTTAGCCCATGCCAACATATGTCTATGAAGTCTTTCAACAACGCTGGTCTAGGGCTTCCTCTACCTAGCTGCTTTAGACTAAAAACGTTTCTACAACTTTCAGGAACATTATCGTACGGCTTTAACCTTTAACGTCTAAAAAGGGTCTTAAGCTATTGATGTGCTTCCATGGAGTTGGCTTTGCCTTTCTAGCAAATTTTTCCCAGAAGTCTTTTCTTGTTTGTATAACTGTTTTAACTATGAGTTTCCCCTCTTGAGCCGTGCATGCTAAGGTATACTTTTTGGTTGCTATCTTGATGTCTCTGCTTCCAACCCAGTACTTCCCATCCCTGATCACGTTCAGAATAATATTTTCTAAGACTTTTCGATTAAGCTTCTCATAATCTTTGACCTTACGCTCTTTAAGCCTAATTATAGCGTGACCCGTAATACGGACGGTAACAGAGTCTTTATCCTTGAGAAGCTTAAACTGCTCCTTAAGAGACAATTCTCTCTAAATTTCAAGAGTTTTCATACTTCCTTCTAATATTTCCGACCCTTTTTATGCTAAAATCGTATTAATACGAGTTTTTTCCTTAGTGAATGTATATTATTCTGCTACGATTACTATCTTCTTTTGAAGATGTCAAAGGTTATTGTGGTTAGGGGTTGGGATGTCTACTTAGCCATTAGGAAGGCTTTAAAATATTTTGGTAAGCCCTCCAAACAGAGAATTATTTTAAAGCCGAATCTAATTACAGCTGGTTTCCCGCCTACAACAACTCCCTATGAGACAGTTGAAGCCTTGGCGAAATATTATTTGGAGAACGGATTTGAGGTTATGGTTGCTGAAGGCTCTGGTTGGTGCGATACTTTTGAAGCTTATAGGAAGCTTGGCTACACTAGACTTCAGGAAAAGTATGGGGTTAAGCTTGTTGATCTTAACAGCGACGATTTTGAAGTCGTCAAGAATCCGAATACACTTTTCCTTAAAGAATTTGAGCTTCCCTTAACGCTGAAGGATGCTTACATTGTTTCTGTTCCAGTTTTAAAGGAGCATTCCCTAGCTGGCGTAACCCTTTCCTTGAAGAATATGCTTGGAGCAACCTTAGGTGAAAGAGCTAGGGTAGCTAAGAAGGGAAGATTCCATAGAAAGTTAGATGAAAGCATAGTTGATGTTAACCTATATCTTAGGCCAAACCTCGCTGTTATAGATGGTAGGGTGGCAGGCTTAGGTGGAGAACTTGGACCAAAGCCTAAGGAAGTAGGCATACTAATCTTCTCTGAGGATTTAGTTGCAGCTGATGCTGTAGGCACAAGCTACTTAGGCAAAAATCCACTTAAAATACCACATCTTAAACTAGCTCAGGAAGTAGGCTTAGGCATAGCAGACCTAAATAGGATAGAGATGCTTGAAATTTCGGCTGAATAGTATGGAAGAATATCCAAGATTCTTAACACCAGACTTTAAACCATTCAACCCTCTTGAACTAGCTAAGCAAACAGAGTTAATCGTAACTAGGTGGGGTCCGGAAGGACTGGAAAGAAAGTATACTAACTTTTACTCAGTTCCAGTTTACCGAGGCATAGCTACAGGCTATGCGGTTGGTTGTTGCCTACGTTGCATTTATTGCTGGAGTGATTGGTCTAGGGACTTCCCTGAGAAATTTGGAAAATTCTACTCTCCAAGGCAGGTTGCTGAAAATCTATTTAGAGCGGCTAAGGAAGGAATAACCTACTCTGACTATTGGAGGAAGCTTATTCCTAAGGTTGATAAACTACGCTTGTCAGGATGCGAGCCAACCCTAGGTAAGGAGCACTTATTAGCCGTATTGGAGCACGTCCACCAATCTAGGTATTCTCTTTTCATACTTGAAACAAACGGTATAATTCT
>CAZAHF010000125.1:0-2458 GCA_964484995.1 uncultured Candidatus Bathyarchaeia archaeon
GGAGAGCGCCCGGCTGAAGACCGGGTTGTCGCAGGTTCAAGTCCTGCCCCGGGCACTATTTTTAAAACAAAACTTATTTTAGCTAAAAACCAATATATCTAGCATAAACCATAAAAATTCTTTTAGTCAATACTTGTCTTCTTCAACCTTTAGGAGGAATAAACTTTATGGTTGGAGGATATGCTGGAAAGATTCTTCGGATAGATTTAACTCTATATTTGAGTTAAAATTTCTTTTAAAGCCTTCTTCTTTTTTTCTTTAACCTTTTTGTATAGGCTTTTTCCATTTGCATCCATAGTTACAATTAGTGGCCCTAAATCTTTAAGCTCGTACACCGTAATTCTGTCAGGTCCCCACTCCTCAAAAAAGACAGACTTAATCTCTTTTACTCTGTGGGTATAATAGGCTGCACAACCACTAACACCTGCAAGATAAACACATTTAACCTCTTTCATAGCCTCTAAAACTTCGTCACTCATCCCGCCTTTACCTATGATAACACTAATCTTGAATGTTCTGATAAACTCAGGCATTTGTCTATTAAGAACAAAAGACGAGAAGAATCCAAGATAGTTTAACTTCCACCTTCCATTAATTTTTTGGGTTGAGGAAAATGTGTGGTAGATTGTTGCGTTTTCTAGGTTAAAAGGAAGTTTTTCTCCACGCTTATACATGTTAATTATTCTTGTATACTGTGGAATAGTTTTAATTTCGTAAGCTACACCTGAAAGGTAAACAATATCCCCTGCATTAAGCCGAATAACTTCCTCTTTTGAGAGAGGACTTTTAAGCTTAAACTCTTTAAACGACAATCTATCTTACCTCCTCAACTTTACCGTCTGAATAAATTCTTACTGTTGCTCTACGACAAGCCCAACATTGAAGTTGAACAGCAACAGGTAAGCAGGGAATATGAGTGTGTGCAACCTCAATGTTTACAGCTAGGGCTGTAGTATCTCCACCTAAAGCCATATGGCCTATACCAAGCTTATTAATATTTTTTAGAAGTTCATCTTCAAGTTTAGCTATTTCCGGGTCTGGATTTCTAATATGAAGAGGTCTTAAGGAGGCTTCTCTTGCAAGTCGAGTGACATTCCCAAAAAGACCTCCAATCCCGATTCCAACAATTAGTGGGGGACAAACAGCGCCAGTTATATTGTAGAGAGTTTCATAAACAAATTTTTTAATTTCCTCAATAGGAGTTCCTGCAGGATACATTTTTAGGTTGCTGAATGTTTGAGGAGCAGCAGGAGCAACAACGGCTGTAAGCTCAACGTAGTCTACATCTGGGATTGTTGAATAATGTATTATGGGTGTTTTTTCTCCTGTATTATCTAAGGTGTTTTCTCTTGTTAAAGGATGAACTACAAGCGGAACAAGAGGAAAGTTTTTTGTTAGATTTCTAATACCTTTTTTAATAGCTCTTTCAAAGTCTCCTTCAAATCTAAAATTTAAACCCATTTTTATTAGAAATTCAGGGACACCTGTATCTTGACATATTGTTGTAGATTTTTCTTTGGCTATCCTAACATTCTCTAAAAGTATTCCTAATGTCTTTTTAGCTAAAGGATCTGATTCTCTTTCCCATGCCTCTTTTAAGGCTTTATGAATATCTTCAGGAAGATCTAACAAAGCTTTTTTATAGGCTTCTTCTACAACTTTTGAAACTAAATCTTCAGAAACCATTAAACCTACACCCGTTAAAAATAATTCAGCTTACTAGATGTTTCTTTAGGTCTGTAAAAGTAAATTAAACTTTTCACCTTTAACCATATAGTCTAGCTGTTACAGTTACGGCAATAAAAAAAGTTAATGGTGGGACCGGCAGGATTTGAACCTGCGACCTACGGGTTTCTTCTCCCGAGTTCCAGCTCTTCTTCATCCCGAATGGTCTGTTAACCCGTAGCATCTTGGAGCTGGAGCCCTTAACTACACCCTAAGCCTAAGCCTAGGGTGTTGTCGTCCTACCTTGCTAGACTACGGTCCCACCAAGGTGAATTCTATTTGGGCTTAAAATTAAGCTTTTCGCTTAAAAAAGCTAAAAATTTTAATTTTTTAGCTTTTTATTTACTCCATCCCCAATAAAGAAAGCTGGTTAATTACTCAACTACTGTTGCGTTTGCACATCTTCTTCCTACACGGTTTATCCTTATTTTTACATGGTCTCCTGGTTTTGTTTCAGGAACAAATACAACAAATCCTTTAATTCTTGCTATTCCTTCTCCACGTCTGCTTGTTTCACTTATGTCTACTTCATAGTCTTTTCCTACTTCAACCGGGCATGGTCTAAAGCTTCCGCCTCTAAAAGGTTTTCTTCCACTCAAAAATTTTCACCTCCCCCTTACGTTAATTAAAGATTTATTTTAGAACTTCAAGCGTTCCATATCTTCCTATGTTTAGATGTTTTATTCCCCTGAACTCTGTTACATACCCATTGTTAACCTGAATTATATCGTTA
>CAZAHF010000126.1:0-2456 GCA_964484995.1 uncultured Candidatus Bathyarchaeia archaeon
CGTAAGCCTTATCAAAGAATTTTCCATCAACAGGCAAAAGTAAAAATCTTAGTCGCCCCTCAACACTTTTAGCCTTTACCTGGTTTATGAATTCCTCCTAGCCTTATTGAGAATTGATTGGTCTTCACGAATTAAATCTTCGATCATCCTCTGAAAATCCATAACGCGCTTATTTTTAGCCGTTAAGTTGTTAAAATTTTATTTGTGGTAGTTTTTCTTTTATTTCTTGGATTAGCTCTTTTAGCTTTTTCTCTATTTCTTCTTTTTTTACTGTTTCTGGGTAGCCTATTAATCCATGGCATATTTTGTTTCTTTCTTGAGCCACTTTATTAAATAGTTTGCTTGCTTCTTTATGACTTTCGGTTTGTGGTATTAACTCCTTTTTTGCTACCTTAGTTAGATGGTCTGATGTTATTCTTTCCCTATATTCTCTTCCTTTTCCATTTTTTAGACATTCGCCCTTAACACATGACTTCTCTTTACATCCACTTATTTTGTGGCAGAAGTAGGTTAAAATACCTTCCCTTAGGTTTATTGCTGCAGATACGTATCTATCATGGTTTAAACATGTTTCTGCTAACATTATCTGTGTTTCCCAAAGAGTTTTTCCCTTTAAGACGGAGAGGTTTTTTCTGAGGAGTTCCAGTAGGTTTTGAAGAGACGGTATAAGATATGGGTACAGTTTATTTGCAGTCTTTAATCCCTCCTCTAACTTTTCCTCCGCCTTTCCTATTTTATCTTTTATGCCTTGTGGATTGTTTAGTATGATGTTAGTGCTTAAATCCATGATTATTTTTATTGGTGTTATTAGCTGGGTGAAGCTTTCGGCTTCATTTATTTTCCCTTGATTTCCCAACTTTCTCCTTTCTTCCTCCAACTCTTTTAATGTTTCTTCAAATCCTGCAGGTGAAAGAGTTTTTGCGTAGACATTTATATGAGATGCTGTTTTTAGGATTTTAAGGAGAGGTAGTATACTTACAATTTCACCTCTATTTTTGTCTTTTTCCTTGGTCAGGAATGCGTAGTAAATTTCCTCAATTTTGATGTATCTTAATAGGTTTAGGTAGTATGCTGTTGAGAGGAGGGTGAATGGTTGGAGCCTAAAGCCGTGTGTTAGGTCTAGTGTTATGTTGTAGTCTTTTAGCTGTTGAAGTTTGCTACACATTATACTAAACATTTTTTTGAATTCTTCTTCGTTTTTTCCTTCTGGGATGTAGATTCTTTCTGCTTCTGGCAGATATTTTTCTATGTACTCCCATGAGGCTTCTGTTGTCCCAAAAATTACTGTTTTTTTGTAGGTTTCTCCTTGTCTTTCTTTTAAGCTTTTTATTGCGTAGGTTGTGTAGTCTGTTTCTATTTTTAGGTTGTTTAAAACGTATTCTGCTGTTTCCCATTTTCCTTTGCCTAAAATTCCTATTAAAACTCTATCCATACGACTAACCCTCAATTTTTATGGGTTAAGTATTTGTAGTTTGTATTGACCCATGCCAAAAGCTGTCATTTCACCAACACCCATATACTCTCCAAATTTTAAGAGGTCTAGGATTTGAACGAGTTTATCCTCATCTAGACAGTTGAATTTAAATAAGATTCTTCCCATACAGAATCCTTTACTTCTTTTTATTGATATCGGTGTTTTCTCTATATTTTGGATTATTGTTTCTGTGTTTTTGTCAGCCCAGTTCATTAGTTCTTTTACTGCAGTAGCTTCGTAGAACATTTTTCCAGCATAAAAATAGTTTAACATTGATCGTCTTCTTGCCAAGTATCTTATAAAATCTGAAAGTTTTACTTTTTTAGTTTTAATTAGGTTTTCTTTTCCACGCAGGATTTTTGTTGGTGTTTGAAATTCAAGTTTTATTTGGGTTTTTTGAGTGAAGGTTTTTGTTTGGTTTTTAACCCAGTTTTTAATGTCATCATCTAAAACTATACCTTCAGTTAATGGTTTTTTTAGGAAGCTTTTTTCTTTAACGTACAGGAGAGTGTTTAAGTCTTTTAACTCGTTAACTATTTTTATGTTTTCTATTTCAAGTTTAACTTTTCCGTCAAGAAAGCTTCTTTCCTCTAACCCTTTTAATGATTCTAAGATCAGTCCTTCAAGGTAGATGATATTTCCGTAGATTCTTAGGTTAAATTCTATCATGTCTTCATTTACTTTTTCAGCCTTTGTAAACACATACGGTCTGGGGACGTGTTTAACTTTTTGCATTAAGGTTTTTCCACGGAAGATTTCACGTGTGGGTTTGAAGATGAGTGTAAATGGACATGAAAATTTTAGTTTACATTTTTGGCAGATGGTTTTATGTTGGATTTTACATGAAACTTTTTTTAGGGTATATCCGAATGCCCCCCTAACATAGATAGGGAATCTGTAGAAAAATTTTGGTGTAGGGTTGCCTAAGATTCTACATTTGATGCTGTAGTTTTTAAGCAAGGAAATCCCACAAATCATAGTT
>CAZAHF010000127.1:0-2441 GCA_964484995.1 uncultured Candidatus Bathyarchaeia archaeon
AGGTTGCAGGTCAAGAGCATATTTGTTAACAGGAAACCCCCTAGCAGCAGACCCAACATGCCCACTTACACCAAACATACAGACAGTTAAAGCTACCATTTCGTGACTAAACTAAACCGTGAGTTTCAGGCTTTTTCTATCTCAAAATTTGTGACTTAAAGTTTCTTCCGGGTGAGCATCTGCCGGTTAGAAAAAAGGGTTTCTAAACTTTTGCAAGCATCAGCGGTCCAATAAAAATAAGGGTTGTGCCCAGAATTCCCTGAAAATCCGGTTTTAGCTTGAAAAGCTAGATGCTTATGGCTGTTGCAACAATTATGCCTGCAGAGCTAACAGTCCTAACATGGCCTGGATTTGGGGAAAGCTGGTAGGCTTTAAAAACAGCCAAATTTGCAACTACACCAATTAAAGCAGAAACTATCAACAGGAACACTATACTCTTGCTTGGAAAAACAAGCCTTTCTGAGGATAAAAGATAGGGGGAAGAGGTAGGCAAGAGTTACGGGTGGAGAAAGCTCCTCCATAATAACCTTCCAAAGAACCGCCAATACACCAAAACCAACAGCAGATATAAGGGAAAGAATAAACCAAAACTCCAACCCTCAAACAACCCCCTAACCTGTTTAAACAGAAGCTTAAAAAAATAAAGTATGAAGAACTGTCTAAAAACGTTAAACAAAAAGGCAATGGTAAATGGTATGGTCTATCTGGCTGTAGGGTTAATGAACAGGTAAACTTTATTTCTTACTTTATGGTAAGAATTTTTTGGTGGTTATGTGGGTAAGTATGTGACTGTTTCTGTTAAGATTCCTGCAAAACTTAAAGAGGAGCTGGAAAAGTATGGTATTAAACCTTCCATCCTACTAAAGAAGGCTATTGAGGAGGAGCTAAGAAACAGAGAAATTAAAAGAATAAAGGAGGAAATTGAGAGGATAAAGCCAACACTTGCTAAACTACAAATTGAGGAGATTGTTAGGTTGATTAGAGAGGATAGGGAGAGGAGATGAGCTACCTTTTTGATGCATCAGCCATCCTAAAAACCATTAAAGAGGGAAAGATAGAAGTTCTAGCAGGAAACTACACCACAGAACTGGCAAGATATGAGCTTGGAAACGCTTTATGGAAAGAGCGAATGTTACATAAAAAAATAGATGCTGAAGAACTGTATAGGCTAACCAAAACAATCAAAGATACACTTAAACTCCTAAACATATTAAACATAGAATGTTACGAGGAAAAAATTGTAGCTTTAGCTGAAAAACTAAACCTAACATTCTACGATGCATCATACGTCTACCTCTCCAAAGAAAAAAAGTTAACGTTAGTAACAGAAGACAACAACCTAATAAACAAAGCAAAAAACTACACAAAAATCGTTAAAACAATATAGCCAAATTTTAAATTACCCTAACTATCGTTTTTCTCACCTATTTTACTGATAGGTTCTTGCTGGTTTTGTGTTTTAACGGTTACTCTGAGGCTTTAGTTCTTTAATTAAAATATTAGAAACTAGCTTAGTATATTTCAACGTTGTTGCTGTTTAGTATGTGAGTTTACGATATTTTTAATAGAAAGGCTTTGAAGCTTCCCGTGTTGACAGCTACTAATTCCAATGGGACTTGCAAAGGAGTTGGGGTTATGGCCCCCACCCCCAGAATCTACTGAAACCTTCTTTAACACTGCAGGTGGTCCAATAAAAGTATGGTATTACAAAGAGCAGCTAAGGTAAGTGTTGTAGCTGAAGATACTTAACCAAAAGAAGTTGAAATAGACCTGGTAATTTCCAGTACGGCTGATAAACCCCTTATTAGCGATAAGCTAGCTGGAGTCCTTGAAATAGCCCTAGAAGATATAGCTGAAGGACTGTGGAGGTTCAGATGGGAACCAAAAGAAAAAACAAGAAAATCCGTATAACAACATATTATGAGTTGAGTAGAATTTTTTATAGTTTTAGAATATGTATCACCCTGTTATTCAACTGTACCTTCCATACCTAATATGATATCCTGTAATTTTTCTAATTTTTCTTTTTCAGTTTTCCAGTATCCTCTTCTTTCAGCTTCCACCAATAATTCAGCAATCCTCATTGTTGCATAGAGATTGTTTGATTGTAGTCTTTTTCTCATCTCCTCATCAAATATTAATCTATCAGCAACTTCATCAAAAATCCAGTTTTCAACCTTACCTGTTGTTGCTGCAAAACCAAGCAAATACTCTACTCTATCTTTTATCTTCTTTACACCGTGAAAGTCATGTTTTAACATTCCATCTATCCAACGTGGGTTGAGGGTTCTTGTTCTTGTAGCTCTTTCAATTGCTATTTTTAAGTCTTCTACAGTAACATCCTCCTCTGTAGAATCTATAACCAGAACTTCTGCTTTTTCCCCTTTCTTGTCTTGCACGGTTCTTGATAGTCCACCTAAGAACTCATAGTAATGGTCAAG
>CAZAHF010000128.1:0-2363 GCA_964484995.1 uncultured Candidatus Bathyarchaeia archaeon
CCAAATAAGTTGAACCAGTAAGCGGCGGTATTAAACCTAAGGCTACTATTCCAATTATGTAGGGAAGAAGACCCAGTATAGGTTTTATATGGAAACTTTTAGGAAACATTTTTTACCTCTACTCCCTCCTACCAAACAATCCTTGAGGACGAACCAGGAGAACTATAATCATAATAATAAAGAGTATTGCAAGCTCAATTTCCGGAAAGTACACTATACCAAAAGACCTTGCAATACCAACTATTATTGAGCCTATAAACGCTCCTTCTAGGCTCCCCATACCACCAATCACAACTATAACAAAAGATAAAATCAACATTTCCATCGCAAGACCTGGAAATATCGACTGCATAGGAACGGCTAAAGCACCTGCAAGACCTCCAAGAAAACATCCAAAAACAAAAACCAACGTAAAAATCCTTGGAACATTTACACCCAAAGAGGTTGTTACCTCTCTGTTTGTAGCTGTAGCTCTAATTATTTTTCCAGTTCTAGTTTTTGCAAAGAAAAACCATAACATAAGAAAAACAACAAACCCAACAGCAATAACAAGCAGATTATAGTAGGGAAAAGGTATACCACCTATAGTAAAACTACCAAGAAGCTTAAACGGCTCTGGAGCAACCTTAGCACCCAAACCCCAAACAATTTTTGTCACATCACTTAAAACAAGAAGAATCCCAAATGTTAAAAGAAGCTGGTAAGATTCCTCCCGTTTATATATCGGTCTTAAAAGAGTTGGTTCAAAAAGAAAACCAATAATCCCAGCAACAGCAGCAGCAACCAATATTTGAGTATAAACAAGATAGATTGGAAGTCCTGTCGCAACAAAAAGAGCAACAAACGATGTTGTAAGGTAAGCACCTAAAACATAAAAACTACCATGAGCAAGATTTAGAATTTTTAAAACACCAAGAACGACATTCAAACCTGAAGAAAGCAAAAAAAGGAGGGAGGCATAAAGGAGACCGTTAAGTATGTAGGCTGGATATGCCTCAAACATTTTTTAGCTACCAGGTTTTAATCCATTCTAATGGTTCAGTGAAAGGTGGAGGATAAACTAACTCAGCACTAATAACTTCAAAGTCATGAAGTACAGCCATATTCCATTTAGGATCTATCTTTGTTACGCCAACAGTCGGTGGTGCAAGAGCCTGATGATCCTCCCGTCTAATACGGTTCATACCTCCAGGATGAGCATATGCAAGCCCAGCTAAGGTTTCAGCTATCTGCTCTTTTGTTGGATATTCACCTAACACCTCATAAGCCTTCTCTACAGCAGTCTTATAGGCGAAGAAGGCAGCAGCACACTGCATACATGGATAGTTTGGAGGAACTCCATATTTTTCAATAAACTTTTTAACAAACCACCTGTTTAAATTCCACCTATAACCTGGATACTCCCAGTAAAAGGTCCATGGGGCACCAAGCTGACCTTCAGGAAAGTCAGGTCCTATCTCTGGAAAAGCCTCTTCTATAACTGTACATACAAATGTTGTATATTCAAAGAACTTGTACTCTATTGCTTGCCTAACAAGCGAAACAAGCTGCCCACCCCAGTGACTGTTAAATACTATATCTGGTTTGGCTGCTAGGACTTTGGTTATTGCAGTTGAATGGTCAACCTCACCAACTTTCTCCCAAACCTCAGCAACAACCTCCACATCAGGCTTATACTTTTTAAGCGTCGCAATAAATACATTCCAATTGTCTCTACCCCAAGCATAATCCATATCTATATGAGCAACCCTCTTAACATCAGGCATTTTCTTTAAAACATAAAGCGCCATAGCTATTGGAACCGCTCCTGTATGCCCATTAGTTCTAAAGACGTATTTATGGGGTTCCATCACAACCTTGTAGCTGGCTGCATGAGGAATGATGTAAATTGTCTTTATTTCATCAGCAACAGGTGCTTGTGCTAATGCAACACCACTTGAGGTTGTACCTATAATAACATCTACCTTAGCCTCCAACCCAAGCCTTCTAAAATCAGCAACACACTCCTCTACAGGAATAGCTTCATCATGAAAAGTTAAACTTATTTCTCTACCTAAAATACCTCCCTCTTTATTTGTTTCCTCAACCAAAAGCTCCATCGCCCTTTTTGTCCATTCTCCACGAACCGCTAAAGCACCTGAAAGATGGTCTCTATATGCAAGTTTTATCGGCTCTTTTGGTACAGGTCTTTTTGGTGGTGGCTTGTACACTACTTTTTCTACAGGTTTTTCTACTACTTTTTCTACAACCTTTCCTGGTGCTGTAGCATATCCTCCAGCATAACCAGCAACAGCACCTACAACAAGTGTTCCAATACTAGTAGTCAGGAACTTTCTTCTAGAAACCTCCTTCTTTTCTTCAGA
>CAZAHF010000129.1:0-2345 GCA_964484995.1 uncultured Candidatus Bathyarchaeia archaeon
TCGGTTATAATCTCTCAACTTTTAAACACCCTAGAACTGTTAAGAGGTCTACCTTCAGGCTATAATAAAGATCCTCAAGAAACTAAACCCCATGTTTTTAAGGCTACAGAAACAGTTAAACTTAGTCTAAAAGTTGTTGAAGGGTTGGTTTCAACTTTAAAAGTTAACAAGCAAAGAATGTTTGAACTTGCAGCCTCAAACTTTTCAACAGCAACAGACTTAGCAGACCTAATTGTTAAAGAGGCAGGTATACCTTTTAGGGTAGCCTACCAAATAGTTGGAAAACTTATAAAAAACACCCTAAAAAAAGGTAAGGAAGCTACGGATGTTGAGGTTGAAGACCTTAAAAAAGCATCCCTAGAAGTCTTAGGTAGAGAGATTACTATTCCAGAAAAAGAGTTTAAAAAGGTTCTAAATCCAGCCACAAGCATAAAGATAAGGAAATCTGAAGGAAGCCCAAACCCAAAACAAGTCTTAAAAACAATAAACGAAAACGTAAGAAAGGTTAGGGAAAAAGAAAGAAAACTTCGGTTAAGAATAGAAAAAATACGTAAAGCTGAAAAGAAACTTCAATCAATGGTTAATGAAATCATAAGGTCCTAAACCATAAAAAATTAAAGGGAAATGCAAACATAAGATGAAGTTTTACATTTCCAAAAAAGTTGAAAACTTATGTACCTACTGTGGATTTTGTGAAACTCAGATTCTATGTCCTGGTGTTGACAAATGTACCGGATGTGGAGCATGTGTAGATGCATGTCCAAATCAAGCAAAAATTCTTCAAGAAACATATGAAACACGGAAAACCATTAAAATTAAAGTAAACGGAGAAACTTTTGAAGTCCCAGAAAGAATAACAGTCTTAAAGGCGCTAGAAATCTTAGGTTTTAATGTTTCACGTTTACCTGTTTTTAACTCAGATAGGACAATCTATGCACCATGTAGGACTGGAGGATGCTGGGCTTGTGCTGTTCTTATAGACGGAAGAATAAAACCAAGCTGTATAACACCAGTAAAAGACGGAATGACTATTCAAACAGGTAGGGAGGAGATTGAGAAACATCCACCTTTAAGGGTTGTTTCAGGTTTTCAGGGTCATCCTGTTGGTGGGGTTGGAACACCCTACTGGCTTAAACCAAAAGGACTTAAATTTAAATATATAGAGGTCGCATGTTTTGCCCATGGATGTATTCTTCGATGTCCAACATGTCAAAACTGGGAGATAACCTACTCATCAAAAGAAACACCTTTAACACCAAACCAAACAGCAGAAAAAATTACGAGACTTAGACGACGTTATGGTGTTGATAGGATAGCCATAAGCGGTGGAGAAAGCACCCTAAATCAAAGATGGCTTATCCAATATCTACAAAACCTTAAAAAACTAAACCCAGACAAGGATTTAAGACTTCACGTAGACACAAATGCAGTAATTTTAACCAAAGACTATATTGATAAGCTTGTTGAAGCAGGGATGACTGATATCGGGCCTGACATTAAAGCCTTAAAACTGGAAACCTTCAAAAAGATTACAGGCATATATGACAATGAACTGGCAGAGAGTCTTCTAGAAACAGAATGGAATGCTGTAAAATATCTGATAGACAAATACTTAGGAAGAATATTTGTGGGTGTTGGAATACCCTACAACCAAAAACTCATCTCACTAGAAGAAATCAGAAAAATAGGAGAAAAGTTAGCAAGATGGGAGCCAAACATTCAGGTTTGTGTATTAGACTATAGACCAGAATTCCGCCGCCAAGACCTAGAAAGACCAAGTTACCAAGAAATGGTTAAAGTTAAAAAAATTTTAGAAGAAACTGGACTAAAATGTGTAATCTGTCAGACAGTGTATGGGCATATAGGACCTTAAACAAAAAACCCAGTTAATATTGTTTTCAGGTTACACTTATAACAAAAAACTTTTTTGGATCAGCCCGTCGTGTGGTCTTCATCTTTTCTCCGACTGGGACGACTTCCTCATCTCCAACTAGGCTAAAACAAACCAAAACTAATTAAGTTTTCCTAGCTATTCTAGCCTTAAATTCTCTTAAGCTTTTTATTGTTCCAGAAACCCTAACAGTATAAATGTTAACCTTTTTACCGTCTATTTGACTTATTAGGGCTAAGGAAACCCTTACAGGCTCTAAAAACCTATGAGAACACGCTAAAATTCCCATTTTCTCGTTTTCATCATAGTCTATAAATATAAGTCTTGCTTGACTTAACCCAAGAAAACCAAAAAACCTAAAAAAAGACTCATAAATAGCTTTTCTAACAGAATCCTTCCCAAGACCGTCATTTTCACAAAGAACCCTATAAAGAACATAACGTTTTCTAAAACG
>CAZAHF010000130.1:0-2275 GCA_964484995.1 uncultured Candidatus Bathyarchaeia archaeon
CTTTTTAGAAGTCTTCTTAAGTTTTTTTGATACTCCATAACCGCATGCAGCACATTTTTTCTTTCTAATATGGTAAGCTCTTCTTCCACATCTTCGGCAACGTGTATGTGTAGGCTTATTAAACTTACCCATTGAGATTGCCATTTTTATTTATCCCTCTTTCTTATTAGACCTAGGTTTTAGGTGGTGATATTAAAATTACATTATCTCCTCTAACAATTATTGTGCCAAGTTTGTCTATCCTATCTGCGTTTGAAACGTCTTCAGCGTCTCCAAGTAGAAGATTCATATGCTGATCAAATCCTTGAAGTTTTCCTCTAATACTTTTTCCTCCTTTTAGCTTTACAAGAACCATTTTTCCAACACTTTCTTCAAGAATTTTTGTCGCCATATCTTCTGGCATCGAAATCAACCCTAGGTTCCTTTCTTCTAAAAGAAAAGAGAAACCTACCATTTAAAAATATCGCCTAACAATAAAAATATTTTAGGTTGAAACAGACAAAAATAAAGCGTTACTTTATCAAAACCAAGGAAATTCTATCTTTTAAACAAAAACTTCCTAAACATGTGCAGCCAGTTTTAGAGGGTAAGGTAAAAAAGTCAAACGTAGAAAAAGTTGAGTTTGAAAATTTTGAAGTTTATCTTGTAGATGGAAAACCTCTTCTAGCAAAGGTTGAAGACAAGATTTTTCCAACTCTATTTTTTCGGGAGGCTGTAGAGATTCTTCCAAAAGTTGTTGTAGATATGGGGGCTGTTCCTCATATTTGTAGGGGGGCTGACGTGATGAGACCGGGTATCGTGGAGGTTGCTGGTGAATTTGACAGTAATTCGTTTGTTATCATAGTTGATGAAAAACATAAGAAACCTATAGCCTTAGGTTTAAGTCTATACGCATCCAAAGAGATTTGGGAACATTCCTACGGTAAGATGCTTAAGAATCTTCATTTTGTCGGGGATAAAATATGGAATTTTGCTACAAAAAACCTAAAACTTTATACTTAGAAAGCAAAAAACATCAACTAAAAAGAACGATTTTTTGCTTTCTCCTTTAAAAACGATGAATTATGATTACATTTAAATCATCATACTACCCTAAAATCTTATGTATAAACGTTAATTTAATAGAAAAGGATAAACCTCTAGAAGTGGATGAACAATGTCTGAGGAAAGTCAAGGGGAAAAACATGTAACCTACATAAAAGCATTACCTTTGAGAGATTATGAGGATATAAACAAGATAAAGGAAGAGCTTCAAATGGGAAACGTTTTAATTGTTAAAATAACTCCGCTTGCCATGAAAAGTATTGAGGCAGTAAAAAATGCCATAGATGAGTTAAAAGCTTATGCTCAATCAATTAATGGTGATATTGCAAGGTTAGGGGAAGAAAGAATAGTTATAACACCACCCCCAATAAAAATCTGGAGAAAGAAAACTTCCTAGTACTTTAACGTAGTTTTTTAGTTTCAAGAATTTCAGGGGCCTCACATCTTATCTTAAACATTCTGTTAATAGTTGAAGAAAGACTTAGACACTTAGATTTTTCACCATGACAAACAAAAATTTGTTGAGGTTTAGGAGTTATTCTTTTAATGTAGTTTAAGAGCTGGTTTCTGTCACTATGACCTGAAAATCCTTCAATAGATTCAACTCTACACTTAACCTTTATTACTTCAACTTTACCATCCGGGTTAACCAAAGAAACTTCTCTAAGCCCATTTAAGATACGTCTACCTAGAGTTCCCTCAATTTGATATGAAACAAATATAATAGTGTTTTTCTCGTCTGGAGCAAGCTGTCTAAAATATTCTAGAACAGGTCCTCCTTCAAGCATACCAGAGGTAGCTAGGATGATTGATGGTGAACCATCAAAAACTTCTTCTCTTGCACTTGAATGTTTAATTGTTACAAAGTAGTCTGACTGGAATGGGTTAATATCCTCATGTAAAATCTTGTTTTGTATTTCCTTTGAAAGGTATTCTGGGTAGGCTGTGTGAATTGCTGTTACCTCGTTTATCATACCTTCAATGTAAATCGGTGTTTCAGGTATTAGTCCCCTATGCATATACTCGTTTAACACCAGCATTATGTCTTGAGCTCTTCCAACAGCTAAAACAGGGATTAAAACTTTACCATCTCTACTTAAAGTTTCATTCACAACTTCTACAAGTCGTTGCTCAACTTCAACTCTTGGAGGCATTAAATCTTCAGGTCCACCATAAGTGCTTTCCATGATTAAGGTTTCAACTCTTGGAAAGTTTGTTGTTGAAGCTTCTA
>CAZAHF010000131.1:0-2239 GCA_964484995.1 uncultured Candidatus Bathyarchaeia archaeon
GAGTCTTATTCACAGGTCAATCAGTAATAATTTCAGCAAACCCCTATTCATCCTACATACAAAAACAAAGATTAGAAAGCTAAAAAGGCTAAGTTAAATTTTTGTGTATTCTTATGGTAGTACAGAGTAGTATAGTATACTACCAAAAATTTTAGTTTTTGTTTGGCGGGCCCGACGGGAATTGAACCCGCGACCCCTACCCAGAGGAATGGTTTTCCATTTCCTCCTCCGGGTGGCTTTGGGTTTTGCACCCATAAAAGCCCGGTGCTCTATCCTAGCTGAGCTACGGGCCCACAGCAAAAATGAGTTAAACATTTTGTTCTAATAATCTTTTCTCTTTAAGGGTTTTTTGGCGTCTTCTCTCCTTCCTGAGAGATTAATGTTGCTAATGTTGCTACTACAAGTAAAAGAATACAAACTATAAAGGCTGTTTGGTAAGCCTGAGGAGGATAAAATTTAATACCCTCAACAATTTTTACTGGTCCTGCTTGGTCTAAAATGTATCCTGTTAAAGGCTGAAGAAAACCTACACCAATAAATGGGAAAATGTTTATACAACCCATAACAGTTCCAACCAAATGTTCAGGGAAGAATTCTCTAAGCATGGTAATAGAAACTATTATGGCTCCAGTAAAAAAGCCAAACATAAAAAAAATTGGGTAAAAAAGTTCCTTTGGGATGTTTTTAAAGAATACAAAAACAATCCAAGCTAAAGTATAGCTTAGGTAGCCTAAAACATAAACTGGTTTTCTAACATTAAAAACTTTGTCTGAGAGATAACCCCATAAAGGTGCTCCAACACAAACACCCACAGGAATTAAGGTTATAAGATAACTTGCTTCAGCTCTACTACAACCATAAACTTGAATTAGGTAGGGTATACTCCAAAGTCCCTGAAAATTAACAAGAGTTCCATACCAAACAAGAAAAGTAAAACCAACAACCCAAAGATTCTTAGATGAAAGAACCATTTTTAACCCTTGGATTAAACCTATCCTGCTACTGCTTGGAAAAAAATAGGTCTCCTCTTCTTCAACCTCAACAACAGGCGGTAAACCCATCTGGGTTGGACTATCTCTAATAAAAAACCACACTGTTAAAGCAAGAAGAAAAGTTATACATGCCATTAGAAGAAAAGAGTTTCTCCAGCCAAAATATAGGGTGAGAAAAGCTAAAGGTGCAGCGGCACTAATAGCTCCAACGTTTCCAACAGTATTAAGTATACCGTTAAGAGTTGCAAATTCTTCTCTCTTAAACCATTTGCTAATAATTTTTAGTGTACAAACCCAAACAACAGAAACACCAACACCTATAAGAAGCCTACCTAAAACTGCAACCTCAAATGTTTTTGCAACAGCAAAAATTAAGGTTCCGAGAGAAGCAATAAAGGTAAAAAGTGAAACTATTTTTCTCGGCCCAACAGAATCTGCAAGAAGCCCTGTTGGAATCTGAAGTACAGCATAAGAGTAAAAGTATGCTGAGGATAATACACCTAAAGCTACAGCGCTTACATTAAACTCCTTCATTATTTCAAGTGAAATAACTGCTGGTGAAAACCTATGAAGCATAACAAAAAAGTAGGTTGCAGAAAGAACGGTAAAAATAACTAATCTAACCCTGAGAAGCTTTTTAGTCTTCCACTCCATGGGATAAACCCTTAGTTGGCGGAAATAAACCTTAAAAGCAGGTTATTAAACTAGGAAAAACCTTTCTCGTTAAGCTTTTGGCTTAAGGCTGTAGCCTCCATATATGATTTTGCAAGAAGAGTTGGAAGAGTTTCTTTTTCAAAAACAGCAGCATTAACTGAGAGGTTTTTAGCTTCCATAACTGCTTTAACTAGAAGAACTGGAAGAGTTTCTGGTGTTGGGTAACCAGAGTTAACCGCAAGATTGTATGCAAAACTAACAGCCTCCTTCAAGTCTTCAACTGTTCTTTCAAGATTTATTTGAAGAAGCTCTCCTGGATGAATCAATCCATCTTCATATGCAACTTTTAGGGTTAGCCCAGCCTTTATTGGTTTAATTCCAAGTTTTGATAGAATACTTGCAAGCTTATAAGAGATAACTTCACCTTTTCTAACCACTACGGTGTCACGTGTTATCCATATACTTCCACCCTCAATCTTTGTTGGAAGCCCAACTTCACCAAGTTCACTTATAACCGGACCTGGAGTAAGTCCAGTGTTACCCTCAGGAACAACTATGTCTTCAGGTGCAATATCACCAGCGCTTGCTGGAAG
>CAZAHF010000132.1:0-2235 GCA_964484995.1 uncultured Candidatus Bathyarchaeia archaeon
AGCTCATCTTTTATTTCTTGGAGGTTTTTAAAGCGGTATTTGCCAAATAGGGATTTTAGGCTTGGTATTCTGCGAATTTTAACTTCAAGCTCATCTCCCTCTTTAAGCCCCTCTCTGACAACAACATCTTTAGGGATAACTATTCCAAGGGAGTTTCCCCACCTTCTCAGGGTAACTCTAACCTCCAAAATTATACACCAAGTATAACTTGCGGTGCTAACACTAAAAAACGTTACGCTCACCAACTTCTTCTAATGGGACCTCGTGTTTTGTTGTTGCTGTTGGTATGCTTCTACCCCTAGGTTTGACGATGAAACAGGTTGTTTGTGGTTGCAAGTGTCGTTTTAGCCATGTATTTTCGATGACCTATTTCACATTTAGTTTTTACCAAAAGTTTAAATTTGTGGTGATTTTATTCATTTTTGGTGATTTCTTTTGAAGGTGGAAGTTAAGGATGTTGATAGTCAGGGTAGGGTAGTTATACCTAAGGAGTGGAGGGATAAGTATCTAAGGGATGGGAAAGCCGTCTTAGTCCTGAAGGAGGACTTAATAGAGATTAGACCACTAAAAAGGGTTAGTTTAACAGACTATTTTGATAGGGTTGAGGTTGACATAAAATCTGACCTTTCAGATTGGCATAAGGTTCGTAAAGAACTTAGGAGAACCTAAAATGTCCACATTCATAGATACAAACATATTTATTTATGCATACTTAAAACCTAAAAGAAAGCTTCAACCACATGAAACAACAATAAAAGAGTCAGCAAAAAACATAGTTTTAAGAGTTGATAAAGGAGAAAATGTGGTAACAACAACAGTACACTTTAGTGAGCTTTGCAACATACTTGAAGAAAACCTACCATTCGAAGAGGCTTTAACCATTGAAGAAGAAATTTTGCTAAGAGAAAACATCACAATACATGAAGTTACCGTAGAAGACTATCTTAAAGCACTACCACTAGCTAAAGAAAAAAAGATAGGAATTAATGACACACTCGCCTACATTGTCATGAAGGAAAAAGGAGTTAAGAAGATATATTCTTTTGACAGAGACTTTGACAAATTTCAAGACATTCAAAGAATCACAAGCTAAAACTATACATAATCTGCAAATTTTAACTTTCTACCTTCTCAGAGTTAGCTCTAATTCCTCAAAATTTACATCAAATGTAGCTTGAAGTTAATGTTGAAAAGCGTTACGCTCAGCAACTTCCCCTAGTGGAACCTCATATTTTGTTGTTTGGGTGGTTTGGAGGATTTTTTGGATGGTTTGTCTTAGGTTTTTTGTTGCTTTATAGATTTCTTCTTCTGTTTTTAGTCCTGCAACTATGGCTTTTCCATGTGGAAATATTAGTACGACTGTTTTTGGGTTTTCCATTCTGTAAACTAGGCCTGGAAAGTAGTCTGGCTCGTAGAGGCTGTGTGGAAGGGTTTCTGCAAGCACATCCATGTTATATTCAAGGCCCTAAACCGCATGAAGCTACAATGTTTTCGATTTTTGCCTCAAACTTTTCGGTTTTTATTCCGGCTGCTCTAAGTATGTTTACGGTTTTTTTGAGGGTTTTAAGTGCATCCTCCACGCTTCTTGCTCCACTACATATTAGTCTGCCGTTTTTGAATACTAGGACTGAGGCTTTAAGCTTCCGGCTTCTAAACTTGAAGGCTACAGCCGGGAAGCCTCTTGTTCTGTATGCTCCCGGATAGGCTTTAACAGCCTTCTCTAGACTAACTCTACAGCCAATATCACCTGAAGCAACAACATTCTCAACAGTAACATAAAACCCGGAAGAACCCGACATACCCCTCCAACTATTATTCTTAGAGGCGTGAGTTTAAAAGCCCTCCCTCCCAATTTTAGTTTGAGGCTTGGTTGTGAGCACAGCGGGGAAGCTAGGAGATGCTAACCCGAGCAACTTCAAAACACGAGCCAAGCCTCGGGAGGTAATGAGCATGGATAGGGCCGCTACTCTGAGAATCTTCCACGAGCCTCCAACCCTAGTTTTTGATGAGTCTCTACGTGGGTTCTGCCGCTGGGCCAAGCATAGACTTGAGCTTCCAGGTTTTATGGTGGTAGAGGCGCCATACAAGGAGGATGAGCATATCGTTGCATGGATTAGGAGCATGTTGAAGAATCCAGCGGTAGTTCTAACCACGGATAGAAGTTTCCCATATGATCCGAAAATAGTTCTCCTTACCTTTAAGTTTAGCAAGGTTATGAGGCATTGTTAAGAAAGG
>CAZAHF010000133.1:0-2227 GCA_964484995.1 uncultured Candidatus Bathyarchaeia archaeon
AAAACCTATGCAGCTAAGCAAAATATTAAGGTCGTAATCATCTTAGGTGTAACAGGTCCTCTGCTTTTAAAGGAACTTAAAAAAACTTTTGGAATACCCTTCCTAAGTTTTGATAATGTTATTCTTTCTGTTGTTGGGAGGTCTCCACTAGCTCGTGTGGTTTCTGTTGTTTCCACATTTTCTGAAGAGAAAACGCTGTTAACCTATAAGGCAATCTACGAGTTTATACCAAACCAGATCTACGTTTTAAACATTAAGGATTTAGGGGAAATCCCTAAACTTTACCGTCCTGGCTACCATACAATAATTCCATGTTTAGCTGAATTGGTATCTGAACCGTTAAGCAACAAGTTAAAAGGATTGAAAGAAGTCAACATCGAAAATCCTTCCTCCTATTTTAAAGAGGAAATTTATTCTTTGAATTTAGCTAAAGGCAAACCTTCAACCTACAAAATTGAGAGAATTTTACCATGTATCGCAGATTCTTCAAAGATTAGGTTTATAGCCCAACTGAATGCTAACGTAGAAGACCTGCTTCCGATTCTTTACCTACATCTTAAACGTTCCAACTACCTTGAAGCTTTAGACGCCCTAACATTCACAACAGACAAAGAAGAAATGGTAACAATTTATGGAAACGGCAGGGTATGTGCAGGAAAAGTTAAAGATGAAAATAGGGCAAAGGAAATTCTTCTGGAACTTATAGATTTGCTGTCAAAGGCTTATGATTATCTTTCTCGACATGGCTCTCCTCCAAATGAGATGCTTGAAGCTAGGCGTAAGCTTAACCCCTATACAGTTTATAACCACCTACCTAAACTAAACTATGAAAGGTGTGGAGAGAAGTCTTGCTTCACCTTTGCCATCAGACTCATATCTGGCGAAAAAAGGCTTTCAGAGTGTAAACCCCTAATAGAAGAAGAAAAATACAGAGAAAACAGAGAGTTCTTAGAAAAACTGTTTAATCCCCTTCTTTGAAGAAAAATCCCATTAAAAATTTTAAACACAGTTTTAACCGTAAACTTCCAGCATAATCCGGTTGGTCAACTAGCATACCTAAAGGAGATGGTTAAAATTTTCATTATTGGAGAAGTTAGCTGAAAAATATTTAATGGGGTAACCATAAGAAACCTTTGATGTCTTGGGAAAGAGTTTTCACGGGTTTTGGTGTATTTCTTGTTTTGCTTGGTTTAGCCTTTATTGTGGCTCCATTGATTGTTAAACATTTACCTTCAATTTCTTTGGAACGTATACCATGGATAGTTTTATGGGTTTACCGTAAAGATAATTTTTGGTTTGCAACCTCACCAATCCTAATAATAGCTGGAATAATCTACATCCTATGGATGCTTACACATTAGGGAGTCTTTAAATAGGCTTCTTCAACCATATTGTTTGTTTATTTTTTTATGGGTAGTGTAGGTGCGATTTCTTTTTTGATTTTTCTTTCTTCAGCAAGTTTTTCTTCGAAGAATTTGGTTGCATACTTGTTGGCGTAGGTTGAAATAAACCAGACAAAAAACTTTATGAAGAATCTTGTCACCAAATTGTTTCCCCTACTATATTCTTCGGCAAGAGCCTTCATCCACCTCATGTCATGTCTCCAGACAGTCCTGTAAAGCTCAATATGGTATGGTTTTGCATCTTCGATAAACCTCATCTTTTTCTGGCTAGAATCCTCTTGAAATGGAACATATAAAAGCGGTGTTATCAAACTTTTGTACGGATAAAGTTTTTCAACCAACTCTGTTGTTTTTACCACATCATCTTCTGTTTCCCCTGGAAGGTTTACAATGATTGTAGCACATGGAACCAAATTTAAATCTGCACAAATTGCAAATGCTTTTTCCACAACTTCAGGCCACTGGGAAGGTTTAAACGGGTAGGGTTTTTTCTCCATATGCATCTCTATTAAGCGTGGGCTTCCAGTTTCTATTCCTGTCTGGAAGGCCATCCATTGTTGGTTTAGCTTTGATAGAGTCATCTCAACAACGGTTTTTGCTGTTTTAGGGTAGGCTGCAATAGAAACCAATGCAAAATGGCTTGGTCCAAGACTTTCTAATCCTTTAACTTCTAAGGTTTTCTGGAAAAGTTTAACAACCTTTTCATGTTTAACTGTAAAGTCGTAGGAGCCATATCTAAGTACATCTTCTGCATGGAGACAGATTTGGTTTTGTCCAAACTTTAGGTTTGTCTTCACATCTTTAATTATGTCTTCCAGTTTTCG
>CAZAHF010000134.1:0-2201 GCA_964484995.1 uncultured Candidatus Bathyarchaeia archaeon
AAATCCATAGCTTCACCAAATCTTTCAATACTATCTCCTAAACTTTTCTCTGTATTCTTTGCTAAAAATTAAGGCTCTTGCAGCTAAATTTTGTTTTAACTATTTTTCTTTCAGCCATAGGCGTTTGAGTTCACTCATCCCCTCTCCCATAATACTACTCCTTTCTCCACCAATAACTACAAGTTTTAGATGTTTTCTGGTTGAAAAAGAATAAAATCGTGATTTTTGAATACATCGATATATTTAAATATTTTAAAGATGTCTACAAGGTAGGTGATTATGAGTAAAAGGAAGATTCTTTTAGAGTATCGTGCGGGTATACTTAAAGCATTAGCTGACCCAGCCAGGTTAGAAATTATTGAGCTTCTTAAAAATGGTGAAAAGTGTGTATGTGAAATAATTCCTATGCTTGGTAAAACTCAATCTACAACTTCTAAACACCTAGATATCTTGTATCGTGAAGGTATTCTTGATAGGAGAATTGATGGAAAAAGAACTCTTTACCGTATAAAAGATCCCAAAAAAATTTTTCAGCTTCTTAAAATGATTGATAGTTTAATCTTAGATAAACTCTCCCCCTTAACAAAAACAGTTAAAATTTTAAAAAGTTTTAAAAGCTGATTTGCTTAGCATCGGTGGATGTCCCCCCATACTTCCAATCCTGATTTTTGTTTATGGATACTCTGAACCTACAGCTACAGGAACAACAATAACAGCAGTAACAACTACTGCTATTTTCAAGTCTACTAAGAATGTTTATTAGGTTTAACTATAACCCAATCTCCTACCTAGTTAAACTCTAGGTTTCCAGCAAAACCCTCTAAAACTAAAATTTACTGGGAAAAATGGGAAAAGGGGAAAAGAATAATGGAAACTGTATGATGAGGCAAATTAATCTAAACAGAAAAGCTTTCCCTAAAACTTTTAACCTCAGCTTTATTCAGACTTTGGTTTTAAGAAGCTTTTTTCCTGTTAACTTAACTTCATGTTAAGCAGATCTGAAATAGAATTTTTACTTGGTTCTAAACAGGTAAGTCAAAATTACGCTAGAAAACTTAAACATTCAATTAAAGCTAAGCTTGAAAATCTTAAGTAAACATTACATGTTTTAGCTCAGAATAAGCTTACAAGGGAATAAACCTAAAACAGCGTAAAGAGGAAGAAAAAATTGGTAAGAAACCATAGTTTTCTTGCATGATGAACCGGGTAGAACTTGAATCCTCAGCCTTTAACGCCCCAGGTAGAGCATCAGGATTTTAAAGCTAAAAACAAATTTTTAGCTGGTAATCTGGTAATCTGACAACTTGGTAATTTTATCCCTCCTCCCAGCAGATTCTAATTCATAAACCCCTCTATACTATGTTACCTAAAAGTTAACCCAAGAAAGGTGGCCGTTTTTGGTTTTAGATGAGGAGCTTGTTTTAGCTAAACTTTGTGAGCTTAGGGTTTGGGCTATAAAACAATAATATTGATGTTACAGTTTTCAGGGCTACTTTAAAATTTGCTTCAATAGCTGACACCTACATGCTTATTTCCGCAAAATTTTGTGAAACTGGTTGAAAAGGAAAGCAGCAGACTAGCTTTAAAATGGTTTAGCAACTACGCTCCAGAAAAACCAAATCCAAATCTATAAACAAGCCAACATTAAAGTCTTGTCTTAATATAGTCTTAAGACCAATTTTAAACCTAAAATCCCCTAAAAAGCTTAAAACTCAAATTTGTTGGTGGACCGGGCGGGACTTGAACCCGCGACCTTCCGCATGCCAAGCGGACGATCATTCCACGCTGATCTACCGGCCCTTTTCCGGTTGTTCCATTTTCTATATACTTGTTTTTTCTTATATTTTTTTATGCCTGTTGTGAGGGATGGGCGTTTTAGGTTTGTTGGTGGTCCTCGTAGTTATGAGTGGCTTTTAAGGTATAAATGTGTTGGTGACTGGGTTTTTTGTTGAAGTTAAAAACGAGGCTGAGCTACTCATGAGTATAGATGGTAAGATAATATGTGTTCCCTATACTATTTCTAAGAAAAAGCTTCAGAAACTAATTAGTACAGCCTTAAAGTGAACAGTAGCCTACCAATCCAATTTAACTTACAAAACTAAGATTGCAAAACAGGTCTTCATGGATTAGCCCATAACCCCTCTCTTTACACCATTTAGTTAGGCTGGTTGAAATCTTATGAAGCTCAGATTTCACCAAGT
>CAZAHF010000135.1:0-2184 GCA_964484995.1 uncultured Candidatus Bathyarchaeia archaeon
AACCTGCCCATACTGTGAAATGTTAAAAGATTTCTTGAAGGAGAAAGGTGTTGAATTTGAAGACATAGATGTTTCAAAAAACAGGGAGGCTATTCTAGAAATGCTTCAAAAATCTGGTCAGCTTGCAGTTCCACAGATTGAGATAAACGGGAAAATAATAGTAGGGTTTGACAAAAAAGCCATAGAAAAAGAGTTAGAAAACATGTAGCTTAACCAAATAATGGTATGTGTTAAATATCTGGTTAACTGTTATCTAAAATGTTTAAGGTGAAATTTTTTGACTGAGCAAAAGCAGGTTTATAGGTGTAATGTTTGTGGAAACATTGTTGAGGTTTTACATTCTGGTGTGGGAAAACTTGTATGTTGCGGTCAGCCCATGGAGTTATTATCGGAAAAAACTGAAGATGTTGGAAAGGAAAAGCATGTTCCGGTAGTAGAGAAAACGGATAAAGGAGTAAAGGTAAAAATTGGTTCAACCCCTCATCCTATGGAGGAAAAGCATTACATAGAATTGGTTGAAATAATTGCTGATGGTAGAGTTTATAGAAAGTTTTTAAATCCTGGAGACAAACCAGAAGTAGAATTTGAGTTAAAAGCAGAAAAAATCGAGGCAAGAGAGTATTGTAATGTTCATGGGCTTTGGAAGTCTTCTTAATTCCTAGGTTAAACCCAACTCTAAAACCTAAATTTTTCCCATACTAAATTAAATAGCTCTTGTTAAGAACCGTTATTACAAGAGGATGGAGAGGCTAATAGAGACTGTTAAGAAGCTAAAGAAGGAAAAAGTAAAAAACCTAGTTGATACACGTATAAGAGAGTTTAAGAAAACTGGTAAAGGATCTATTGATGAAATTTTTGGGGAGCTTTGTTTTTGTATTTTAACTGCAAATTTTAACGCTGAAAAAACTATAAAAATTCAAGAGGAGGTAGGGGAAGGCTTCTTAACCCTACGGGAGCCTCAACTTGCAAAAAAACTAAAAAAGTTTGGGTATAGATATCCTAACACAAGAGCAAAATACATTGTTGATGCAAGAAAACGTAAAAACCTGTTAAAAAACATCCTTAAAAAAGTTAAAGATGAAAATAAGCTAAGAGAATGTTTGGTTAAAAATTTTAGAGGGATAGGATATAAGGAGGCAAGCCATTTTCTTAGGAATATAGGTTATACCAACGTTGCAATCATAGATTTTCACATAATTAACATACTTAGAAGGTATGGGTTAGTAGGGGAGTTGAAGGTATTAACAAAAAGAAAATATTTGGAGATTGAAGATATACTGAGAAAAATTGCGGAAAAGTTGAATCTTAATTTAGCTGAGTTAGACTTGTATTTGTGGTATATGGAAACCGGAAAAATATTAAAATGACTAGTTTATGGTCTACTTACTATAATAACTATCGTATAAACTATACTAATTTTTTGGTTAAACGTGGATATCCTTAAATAAACAGATAAACATATATTCTACTCTCAATATTTCCAATTTGCAAAGATGCTTGCTATAAATCTGCTATGAGAAAAGAAGTAAATACGTAAGTTACATAATTTAGGTGTTCAGGTATGGGAAGAAGGAATTACATTGAGGTTGGGGAGGAAAAAACCATGGAGTCTAGAAAGGTTCAGGTTAGTGCTGGAGGAAGCTTTTTCATAGTATTACCTAAAGAATGGTCTAAAGACATAGGGTTAAAGAAGGGTGAACGGGTAAACGTTTTTCTTGAGGAGGACGGCTCTGTAAGAATAGTTCCTGCTGAAGCTGTAAAGGAAAAAATAAAAACAGCAACACTCTATGTTGATGAGAAGACAACCCCCAAATCTCTTGACCTATTTATTAAGGCAAACTATATGGATGGATGTAGCATAATAAACATAGAGTCAAAAAGAAGACTGGACCCTGAGCTTAAAAAAGCTATTAAGGCTTCCGTCTCAGAACTTATAGGTGTTGAAACAGCTGAAGAAACATCTGATAGGCTTAGTCTTAGAGTTATCGTGGATCCCGCAGGTTTTCCTTTAGGGCATCTTCTTAAAAGAGTTTATAGTCTTTCAACCTCAATGTTTGTTGATACGTGGAAAGCCTTCTATGAGAGAGATATAGATCTTGCTAACGATGTTATTGATAGAGCAAAAGAAGCTATGAAGCTTTACCGTTTAATGGTAAGACAGCTAATGTTAGCTCATGCAGACAG
>CAZAHF010000136.1:0-2162 GCA_964484995.1 uncultured Candidatus Bathyarchaeia archaeon
ATCTTAAAACTTAACAACCATAATTGTAACCCATAATGTTCACCAAGCAATAAGATTAAACAGTTTAATTTGCCTGCTCTATGCTTTTCAATGCTAAATATAGTCCTGGAAGTGTTTTGGCTATCTGCTCTAACGTTGACCTAACAAGGGCATCCTTTAGTTTAAACTGTTTTCCATGCACTTCCTGAATCAAACTTTTTAATTCTTCCTCCATACTTTTCGTTTTACCAGCTATGACAACATAAAACTTTTCTATCACTAATCCCCCACGGCTTAGGCGAAATATTCCTGCCACATTTTCCCTAAGAATCTTAACTTTTTCAACATTAAAACTATACTTTCTCTGAATCTCATTAACCATAAAATCTAAGCTTGAAACATGCTCCCTATCAACAAGAAATAAGGCTTGCTTTACCTTAAAACCACCAATCACAAGAATCCTCACCAAATTTTCGATAGCAGAAATTCCTGTTCTTTTTTCTGGCTTAGTGGATAATGGTGAAGGTGTGTATGATAGTACATACTTGGAACCGTTAAATTTAGGTGCAAGATACCTTAATACTTTCTCCTCACGAACCCCATTTCCAAGCACAACAAACACTTGGCTATCTTCTTCACCTTTTATGTACCGGTTCAAGAAGCGCATAAGCTCAACCTATAAGTTTTCTTACATCTAAACCAGCTTCAAACATTTTCTCTAGGTCATCTAGAGTATACTCTTTGTATGTAAGTGTGTCATCAGGTAGTTTTCTTAATGCAAGAACTATAGCATCTTCTGGCTCTGTTAAAACAACCTCCCGTAAAACATCTATTGAATGTGTAGAAACTACTACCTGCCAGGCATGTCCACTTAACCATTCAATGATTTCCTTTACTAAGCTTGGATGAGCTGAGGATTCTAGGTCATCCCATAAAACTATACTAGGTTTAACAGCTTCAAGCCAAAGAGCGTTAGTTAGAAACTTTTTAACACCATCACCTAAATCTTTCAACCTAATATAGGCTATATCTTCTCCTGAAAGCTCCTTTCTAACAACCAGCTCATTTCGTCTCAGACTTATCTCTGTAAACTTATCTTCAACAACATTTCTTGAAACGAGATTTCTTATAATTCTGACATGAGCACGAGTTTTTTCTACAACCTCCCAATGGTTAACTAGTCCCCTTTCTAACTCTTCTCTAAAAGTATCCGCATTAGGTATTAGTATAGTGTATCTTGCAATGGTGGAAACAACTTCAAAACCAAGAGACTTTACAACAGAATCATCTGTCTGGTTATCGGATGTAACTTTAAATCCGCCGGAAGATGCTTCAATTTTTATCTTACCTTTATTAAAAACATAAATTCCCTCACTGCTTCCGCTATAACGGTAAATAAGAGATTGAGTATCCTTATGAAGAAATTTCTGTAAGAATAAACTTTTGGGTATTCCTATAATTGGTAACGCACAGAAACTACCAAAACAATAGTCCTTAGGATATGGGAGTAGGAAAAGAGCAATAAGTGTGGTTGTTTTAGCTGAGTTGTTTGGGCCTATCAACACAGTAAACTTATGTAATCTTATAGGTTTTTCACATCTTCTAACACCACAAAACTCCTTTAGGTCTACACTTTCAAGCATTCCCATGCCTACCATACTCTTTAATGGTTATTGAGGAAATTTAACCTTACTGGAAAGTAAAGGAAAATTTATATCGCCTGCTTTTAATTACCATTCTTATGCGCCAGCTTGTTGCCAAATCAATAATATTTATTTTACGTTAATTTTCCATATTTGATTGAGTGGTTATCTTCCTCCCTCATCAACATAATACTCCATAATAAACTTCTGTCTTAGCTCCTCATCAGATAAACCCCTTACTATTGCATTTACTTCCAAACAATTTTAAACTGTAAAATTTATGAGGTTTTTGTGAGTTGTGGGTGTTTGATATGGGGGGTTGAAAGTAGATGTCTGAGGTTGAAAAGGTTAAAGATGTTTTAAAGCAAAATCCTGAAGGATTAACGGTATCTAAGCTAGTTGAGTTTTTAGGTTTAAGCAGAACCAGATTAGCTAACGCATTAAAAGAACTAGAAAACACGGATGAAGTTTAGTAAAAAGTTGCGGAAAAATCTATAAACTAAAAGTTAGCTGAAAAAGTTATGGAAATTCTTTCTAGAG
>CAZAHF010000137.1:0-2120 GCA_964484995.1 uncultured Candidatus Bathyarchaeia archaeon
AGAAACATTTCCTAGAAATCAAAATCTTTGGTAGCCCGGGGGAGATTCGAACTCCCGTCAGCGGGTCCAAAGCCCGCTATGCTTGACCGCTACACCACCGGGCTACAAAAAATAGGATGTTTTAGCTTGTTTATAAGCTTCAACTCTACGAAAATTTCTTACATTAAAACTTTTTGATTTTACCGCGGTTTTTTAAGCTTATTTTTTTGGTTTTGGCTATTCTTTTAACAGCTTTTTAACTGCAAGCTCTATGTCTTCTTTTCTTATAGTTTTTCTTCCAGCATGAGCACAATAGTCTACAGCTTCTCTAGCAATTCTTGTTCCGATTTCTTCTAAAGCTTTTCTTAATTCGTCTGCAGCGTTTTCACTTACTCTGTAGGCTCCTCCTGCAACCTTCTTAATCAGACGGTGTAAAGGTGCAAGAGACATCTCTCTTTCAGACAACTTTTCTCACGTTAAACTTTTATTTTTCCTTAAACTATTTAAGCTGTTTGCTTAAAAAATTTGTTTACATAGAAGATGTTAGCTTAAATGGAAAGTAATATAAAGTTGAGTAAGACTTCATATGAAAGAGTCTAATAGTCTAGTGATGGAAGGTGGGACGTGTAAAAACAACGCTGATTAAAAGAATCTCCCAAACTTTAATAGAAAAATATCCGGATATGTTTACAGAAGATTTTGAAGCAAACAAAAAAATTGTTAATGAGCTTTTGGTTGTTGACTCAAAAAAGATTAAAGATCAGGTTGCAGGATACATAACAAGATTAAAAAGACAAAGCTAAGATAAAATAGACTAGATAATAGTTAAAAAATTAAGTTTAGATAAGGAGACAACTCCTAATTTTCTCAGCCAAATGGAGGTTGAGACTCTGTTTCAGTAGTTTCAGGTGTTGTTGTCTCAGGAGCTGGGGTTTCAGGTTTTGGCTGAGGAGCAGTAATTTTAGCCTCTAAATCTGAGATTTTTGTTGTAAGCTCTTGAATCTTTGTCTTAAGTTCTTCTACATCCTTCTGTAAAGCTTGAATTTGCGGGGGGATTTTAGGTTTAGCTTTTTTCTTTTTTGCTTTTGCTTTCGCTTTTACAGCTTTCTTTTTAGCTTTTTTTGCCATTTTAAATCCAATTTTTAGTTAAAAAAGAACGGTATATATAGCTTATGTTGTATTTTGGTTTACAAACTTCTTGTTTGTTTATGCTTAAAAGTTTTTGTTTAACACTTCTACGTGAATGTTTTTAAGGCTAAAAGCTTTTAAACTGGTAAGTAGACTAAATCTATAAGCCTAAGAATAGTTAAGGGTGTAGAGGTTAGCTGCTTAGACTATGTTTAAACTTATAACGTTTATCACTGCTTACAATAAGGTTATGGAATTGTTTGTTACAGCTTTACACTTACCTCTAAACCTTAAACTTTTTGGAAAAGAAGTAAAAGGTGAGAGAAAAGCATGGTAGCAGAAGTTCAGTTAAGAGTTGCTGAAGCTAAACAACGTGATGTTGGTAGAGGAAAAGCTAGAATAGATCAAAGAACAATGGATATTTTAGGTGTTATGGCTGGGGACATACTAGAGATTAGGGGTAAAAGAATTACTTGTGCTATTGCATGGCCAGCTTATCCAGAAGACCAAGGTATGGATATAATTAGGATCGATGGAATAATTAGAAAAAACGCTGATGTATCTTTAAATGATTATGTTCTTGTTAGAAAAGCTAATGTTCAAAATGCTCACTCTGTAACATTAGCACCGGTTGACGCAAGAATAGAGTTTGACCCTGACTTTACAAACTTTGTTAAATCTAGACTTTTAGAGATGCCTCTTGTTCAAGGAGATATTGTTTTGCTTTCTGTTTTTGGGAATGCTATGCCTTTTACAGTGGTACGTACAAGACCAACTGGAATTGTTAAGGTAACACCAACAACAAGCTTCCAGGTTTTAAGTGAACCTGCACCTGAAAAGAAGGGTATACCTAGAGTAACCTACGAAGATATTGGTGGACTTAAAGAAGAGGTTCAAAGAATCAGGGAGATGGTTGAGCTTCCATTAAGACACCCGGAGCTTTTCCAGAGGCTTGGTATAGATCCGCCTAAAGGTGTTTTGCTTTATGGTCCTCCTGGATGTGGTAAAACTTT
>CAZAHF010000138.1:0-2113 GCA_964484995.1 uncultured Candidatus Bathyarchaeia archaeon
CTTTAAAAATAGCTTGAGTAATCTTTTCAGGATTAAAATTATCAAGTCTACCATCCCTCTTACGAATTTGTTTTATAGTCATGGCTAATATCCAAGATTAATGAGGTGAGACTAGCTTTTAAAACACTCGGAGTTATTAATGTGGAAATACTGGTCTTAATAAGAGTTTTTAAGCTAAATTAAACCTAAACGTTTTGAAGCTTGTTTTCCTCCAACCCAACCAAAAAAGTATAGGGCTCTGTAACCAAACCAGTAGCCAACCCTAAGCCATAAAGAATCAGGTTTAAAGTATAGGGTTCTGAGAAGCTCAGCCCATCTAACAGAATGCTCAATACACTTGTTTAAAAGCTGCCAATGTTCATCACGCATACTTAAAACATTAAACATTTTCTCCCCCCTAAGAACAGTCTCGGTTATTGGAATAAAAAACTGGGGTATAATAAATGAGGGAACATCTTTAAGCTTATCCATAAGCTCAAGACTTGCAATAACATCTGAAGGTGTTTCATCTGGAAGACCCATAATAAGTGTTGCTGCAGGTATCCAACCATAATCCTTAGAAATTCCAAAAGCCTGAACAACAACCTCAGGCCATTCTTCTGGTTTAAAAGGTAAAGGCTTCCCAGCCATATACCTCCCTATAAGCCTAACACTCCCAGTTTCAATTCCAGTCTGATAACCAAAAAGAGGTGCATACTTACTTTTACCAACCTGCATAAGCTCAGTTATTTCAGCTACAAGCTTTGGATCTGCAGCTATGGATGATAAAGCTACATGGCTTACACCAAACCGGGGTTTTTTAAGCTCAGCTAAAACGCTTTTAAAAAGCTTTAAAACTTTCTCCCTATTAGGTCTAAACCTATTCCAAGCTCCACTCCCATACATTAATGCATCTTCGGCATGCAAACATATGCTTGGGCATCCGGCTTTAACATTAACCTTAACCTCCTCAACAATTTTTTCGATAGGTATATCTCTTTTTCCTCTAAGTGTAGGCATACAAAACTGACAGTTTTTTCCACATCCACGTGAAATCTCAACCAAACCACAAACTGAAGGCTTCTTTATTGTTGGTATCTCCCCCACATCCAGTTCTTCACCAAAAACAATCTTTGGTAGAGTTTCCTCATTTACGGCATCCCAAAAAATTTTTGGGGCGATTTTTTCACCTTCACCTAAAACAAGAGTTGAAATTTCAAACTTATCTTGAGTTTTTGTTTCATAAATTTGCCATGCTCCAGGTCCGCCAACAACAACCTTAAGACCTTTATGCTTAAAACGTAAATTTTTAACAATTTTCATAAGATTTTTAAATTCTCTATAGGTTGCTGTTTCACCATTAAAAATTGAGGCGAAAGTTAAGCTTGTAGGACCTAAACCTAAAGGATCCATTACAGAGATTCCGAGAACCTTTGTTTCTGATGTAACAGTTTTTTCCAGCATTTTTGGATGAACTGTTGCTATTTCTTCCTCCTTAAAACCGCTTTTAAGTAAACTTGCCTCAATTTTTCTTAGACTATAGGGTGCAAAGTAAGCTTCACCGTTTACATGTTTAACCTCCGGATAGAATAGTAGCTTTGTAAACCACGGAGGGAACGGTGGATTTGAAATACATGCACCAAAACCTAAAAAGATTTTTCCGTAATGGTTACTCATCTCTGTTGCGGGGGCTGTTAGGATAATCCTCGGGGTTTTCCCCACAGAGTCATCCCAACCTCCATTTAACCTAAAAAAGGGCCCTTAAACTCTAGTAAATCACACAATACCCTGTCTAGAAAACCAATATCTCTGATAATTTTTGTTTAGCATAAACTTTTCGTCTAATTAGCTGGAAAAACCGTTAAACATTTTAAACCCAAAAATATTAAGTTTACCCAAAAAGGTTGTTTGAAGGTTTAAGAGTTGAATCCTTTATTGGCTATAGTTTATAGTAAAAAGTTTTTGGAGCATAAAACTGGAATACACTGTGAAAATCCTTTAAGGTTAGAGGTTTCTTTAGATGCATTAAGAAGGTTTGGTTTAATCAATGATGAGAAGTGTATAGTTGTTGAGCCTAGAATGGCTTCAGTTGAAGAGTTAAAACTTGTTCATGATGAGGACTACGTGGAGGAGA
>CAZAHF010000139.1:0-2031 GCA_964484995.1 uncultured Candidatus Bathyarchaeia archaeon
TCTTAAATGGGAGAGGTTTTCCCCACTCTTCAAAAAAAGCAACTTCTTCCAAGGGTTTTTTAGGTCTTTCTTTTGGACTTTGGTTAGGATACCCTATACATATTTGAGCTATAGGTTTAATATCTGGTGGTATCTTTAGAAGCTTTCTAACTTCCTCTTCTTCCCTAACATCCTTTACTGGTGCTGCAACCCATACAGCTCCAAGCCCTAAGGCATGAATCATTAGTAGCATATTTTCAAGAGCAGCAGAAAGATCTTCTCTCATGTCGATTGCATGTTTAGTTGTACATGCAATAATGTGGATTGGTGCTTCATCCAGCCAAGACATAAACTTTGCATCCTTAAGACGGTCAAAAATCTTGCTTTTAACATCTTCAGGCAGATGCCCATACCACTCCTCAAATTTTCCACTCCTACTAGAAAGTATATCTGTTCCCATTCTTCTACGAGCTCCACGAACACCAAGCTCCGTCAAAATTCTTCTTTTTTCAGGGTCTTTAACAATTATAAAACGCCATGGACACACATTTTCACCTGTTGGAGCTAACCTAGCAGCCTCTAAGATTGTTAATAGTTGGTCATCAGATATCGGGTCTGGTTTAAACCTTCTAATGCTTCTTCTTGTCTTTATTATGTCTAAAAGCGGATGTTGAATAAGTTTAGCCGTAACATTCACCTCAAGGAAATGTGTTTTGTATAACCTTAATCTTAGACAAATCTTATAAATTTTTGGCTAAAACTCTCCTAGAAAATTTTTCTGTTAATGTTTTTTCCAAAGTAGCTTTCCATCAGGGTCTATCACTGTCCTCATAATTTTTTGTTCTTCAATTGTTGGTGGTGGGGTTGTAGGAACTTTGTCCGCGATAATAAGTTCAAAACCAGTGTTTTCAACAACACTCTTAACTGAGACACCTGGATGGATAGAGATAAGCTTCATTTTTTTGCTTTTTTCATCAAAACCTAAAACAGCAAGATCTGTTAAAACTTTTACAGGCCCTCCTGGTCTTAAACTAACTCTTTTTCTTCCCTCAACACCATCCACATATCCTGGACTTGTAACATAGTCTACTCGTTTGGGAAATCGTCTCTTTTCATGTCTCATTATTATGATAAAACGTTTTGCAAGTGAAGCTATATCGTTTGCTCCTCCACTTCCAGTAAAATGTCTTACGGGTTTTTCTAAGCTACCAACCATTGTTGAGTTTATATTGCCATACTGATCAACCTGAATTCCGCTTAAGAAACCAACATCAACTATTCCCCTATGAAGGGAGGCACCCATGATGTCTAACCAGCTTCCCATATATGCAGCGTTATACCATATTCTTGGGTCTCCTAGCCCTATTGCTGGATGAACAGGTTTCGGGTCTGCTATCCCAATCTCAAGTAAGATTTTCAGTTTTGGTGCATGAGTATATTTTGCTAGAATTGCTGAAGCTTGAGGTAAACCAACACCAACTAAAGCTATATCACCATCTTTAAGCTCCCTAGAACCAGCAACAACCATAACTTCCTCTCTTGTAAAACTTTCCGCATATTTTTCAGAATTATTTCTTTTACCCATATTTTCCACCTCAAATGTTAATATCCTAGGAGGGGGTCTGCACGTAACTTTAAAAGTTTTTCAACACCTATTTTTTTGAGATATTCCATGTGGTTTTCAACACTAAAAACATATTCGTCAAGATATTTTTTGAATGTCTCCTTTTCCCTTGACAATTTTACATAGTATTCCAGATGTTCCCTGTCATAGTCATAGTATTTGTAAACTCCGGTTGGATGTGCACCAAAAGGAACATGAATTATCGTATGTACCCTATAAGAGGGAATAACAACGTTTGAGGCTTCACTTCTAATTAGGCTTGAGTCAACTATTTCTTCAACAGTAACTATAACCGTTTTAGATGCAAACGCTAACTCTTTGTTATCCCATCTGGCACCATAAATTATAACGTTTCCCTCAGCATCAGCACGTTGAGCATGAATTAAAGCAAAATCAGGGTTTACAGCCTGAAGCAAAACAAAAGTTTC
>CAZAHF010000140.1:0-2022 GCA_964484995.1 uncultured Candidatus Bathyarchaeia archaeon
GTGTCTATGGGGCTTTCCCAGAACTGAGAGGAGGCTAATCACCATCTCATCTCAGGTCAGTTAGGTCATCAAGCCCCAAAACATGAAAAATTAACTTAGGAAAATTAAGTTTTTTGTCAGACGGCTCTTCCAGTTTTTCTCACATCAAACTTTTTCGAGTGAGCTAGGCTCATCATCCAAGAATTAAGAAGGATAGTCAGAAAAATAAGCTTTTAGGAAGATTTATTTTTGTTCGAAAACGTTAAGTCTTTAAGCAGATTCTTATTTACTTTAGGATTAAAGTTAAGTTAAACTAACAGGGTCGAGTATGAAACAAAAATTTTATCGTAAAACTGGGTTTTCAGGAGTTTTTTTAGCTTTAACTTTATCTCTTATTCTAGTTTTAACCTTAGCTAGTTTATGTATTGTTTTTGCTGAGCAGAGAGAGCCCACTGTCTTGCTTGATGGGCTTGATTATCCTATTGGTGTTGCTGTTGACAAGAGAGGTAATATATATTTTACAGAATATGGGACTCCGGGTGAAGGAAATCTTAAGGTTATGTTTCCGGATGGAACTGTTAAAACAATTGTTTCTGGTTTAACAACCCCAACAGGAGTTGTTGTGGATGCTGAGGGTAACATATATTTTGCTGAATCTGCCAAGGGAACAATAAAAAAGGTTTCTCCAGATTTTTCTAAGGTTGAGGTTTTAGTTAAAAACCTTACAACACCATGGAGTTTGGCTTTAGATAAAACTGGAGAAATTCTTTATGTCTCATCTAAAAGTGTAAACGGGACAATAATAAAAATCAACCTTAAAACTGGTGATAGAACTGTTGTTTTGGAAGAGTTAAAAGTTCCTTATGGAGTTTGTGTTGATAATTTAGGTAATATATATTTTACAGAGTTTTTAGCTGGACGTTTAGAAATGCTTCCAGCTGGAGTTGAAAAACCAGTTATTCTACTTGAGAATTTAACATACCCTTATGCTGTGGTTGTAGATAAGGTTGGCAACATATACTTCTCTGAGAAGGTTGGAACAATAAAAAAGCTTGGAAAAGGCAAATCAGAACCTGTTTTACTTGCAGATGGTTTGGGTAGAGTTTATGGTTTAGCTTTAGATGAACAGGGGGATACTCTTTACTTTACAGTTTTTGGTAAGCCATTAGCTAGGGGGACTGGAAGCCTAAACAAACTTACTCTTAGAGAAATTCCCCCTACCACTTCGTCTCCTACCGCAAAACTTGAGGAAAAGGTTAAAGATCTTGAAAAAAAGCTTAGTTTAACCTTGGATGAGGTTAAAGCATTAAAATCTAAAGTTGAAAATCTGACTTTTCAGACAACAGTTCTATGTTATGGTTTTATTGGTGTTTTGGCTGTTTTTATTGTAACTTTCATTTTGCTTTTTAAAAAAGGTGGAGTTAAAAAGGTTAAGAGGTAGGATGATAAGTGTGCAGAGCACGATATGGGAGACCTTTTTTGTTGGTAGGTAATAGTGGTGAGGAAGAAGAGGGAAAGAAAGATAGAAAAGAGTTTGTCAAAAGTGTTATAAGCATCGTGGTTACTGTTGTTATCATAATTCTTTTATTGTTTCCCCCCTCATCCCCATCTGAGAGTTTATCTATACGTAAATATTCTCCGTCTCCACCACCTCAACCAGCTGTTCCAGCCTCAAAGCTTGAGGCGAAGACTCTTAAAATTTTGGAGAGTAATGGGACTGAGGCGGCTTTTAACTATGCTTTAAAGGTTGGACTAATTAGGGAGTCTCTACCACCAATACCTGCTAATAGTTCGCTATATAAAACCTTGGTTAAGACTTATGGGGAAAAGCTTGAAAACTATCCGTCGGTTGCTGGTAGGGTACAGCTTTTAAAGGCTATGGGGATAGATGCCAAAGATCCTTAGGAGGGTGTATGACGGTGCATTACAGTGCACTACGTGTTTTTAAGTTTCTTTCTTAGTCTTTTTGTTTACATTTGTTTACATTTATAAAGCTAAGTTATATATACTCAACCTAAGCCAATAAAATAATTCGGAAATATC
>CAZAHF010000141.1:0-1991 GCA_964484995.1 uncultured Candidatus Bathyarchaeia archaeon
AAAAAACCTTAAACAAACTTGAAGATGAAAATAAAATTGTTTGTATTCCAAGAAGAAGTGGAAAAAACAAAAAATGGTTAAGTTGGTATGCTCTACAAAAACATAAACATTTACTTAGTTTTGAAGAAAGAATAGTCGTTGAAACAATAAAAGAACTAAGGAATATGTTGCTTAGGTTTCCAACAATCGATGAAATCGCATGTAAACTTGGAATCACACCTGAAGATGCGATTAAACTAGCCTATAAATATGCTCCAGAAACAGGTTGGCATCCTCCTTCACCAGAAGAAATAAGTAATTCCGCTAAAAAACTTAAGGAAATTTTAAAGATTGCGGCTTATCTTAAACATAACCCTAATAGTCAATATGTAAAATCAAAAAATCCTGAAATGGTTAAATATGCTAAACTGTTTTTGATAAAATATCCAAAGCTAATCCCTAAAGTTGAAAACTTTTTTCAAACCTACCGGTTTAAACAGAAAAAATAACACAGGACCAACTGCTGTTAGGTCTTCTTTTTCCTGAATAATCTATTTATTCTGCGCGGAAAACGCTGTTCTTTAGTGGTAAGGTTTGGGAAAATTAAACCTTAAAACAGTGCTTCATACAGCAACTTTAAACAGGTTTTTTAATCTAAAATGCGACTGTAAACCAAAACTAGAATGGGTAAAATGTCCACGATGCGGGGAACCCTGCGTAAAACTAGTGTTAATCCCATAAAAATTGTGTGCATGCTGAAGCACTCCTACCACACACAGATATAAAGTATAGGTGTGGTTATTGTGGATACCACCTTCAAAAAACTCTTCCAATACTCTAACCCTTATTAGAATTCTTGTAACAATTGAGGGGGATGGGCTAAAAGCTTGATCTTTCTAGTATTTTGGCAGTCAAGTTTTTGTAAGGGAGACTTTCTTCCTCATTAGATCATCATCACAACTTGTAAAAATTGTTAAAATGTCATACATTTGTTTTGAGGCTTCTAACATTTCATTAAGCCATTTTTGGCCTTTTTTTGTAATTGCATAAAACCTTTTTCTTGCTCCGTTATGTTTCCTTATAAGTCCTTTCTTTTCCATGGAGTAGAGTATAGGATAAATTGCGCCGGGGCTGAGGAGTATGTGTAGTTTTTCATGGATGTTTGCAATTATCTCATAACCCCAAGAAGGTTTTTCCATAAGCATAGAAGCTATAATTACGTCAAGAAAAGATTTAACACATCTTTCTCTAACTTCTGCGGAGGCTTTATCAATCCACATCTTTCCCATCCCCTATGTTTAGGGGGTTTTTTCTTCTTTAACAAACCTAAATATTTTGTAGAGTTCTCCTTCCGGTGTTTGAGCCCATTCCCCCACAAACTTCCCATCGTATTCCTCCTGTATCTTCTCTCTAACTCTAGCTAATTTTCTGTAGAGAGCATTGTATTTTTTTGCATCTAAACCGTGAGAGCCGAATTTTCTCCCAAAAAAATGTTCCTGAATCTCAAAAATGTTATGTTCAAAATTCGGCTTAGACGTTATATACCTTATTAAGGCTTCTTGACTCGGGATTTTTTCCTCTTTTAAGTTTTCCTCTCTAAGAGAGAGACCTTCAACTTCTCCCTTAAATAGCGTAGAAATTATTTTACTTATTTCTTCTGGCGTCCCTTCACATTCTATTTCTGCACCCTTAACTCTAAACTTTAACTTAACCAACTCTACATATACTATGTATGTACATAGTATATAAATCTATCGTACATCGTACACACAAAAAATAACCCAAAAAAGACTTTTTTTTGGGTAAAACGCCTTTTTAATAATCTTTTGTTTTTAAAGCTATACTATGTACATTGTATGTCATTAGACATAACTGTCTGTAAAACCACTTTCACTTTCCTTAAGATTCCCAAAAAATATTGGTTTAATCATTGGTGGACCGGCCGGGACTTGAACCCGGGACCTTCCGCATGCCAAGCGGACGATCATTCCACGCTGATCTACCGGCCCTTT
>CAZAHF010000142.1:0-1969 GCA_964484995.1 uncultured Candidatus Bathyarchaeia archaeon
CCATAAAGAGTTAGAAGCCTTAGAAGGTCTAAGACGAATATACCTCTTGCTTGAAGCCAAACCTCACCAAACCTTTTCAACACCCGATAGACTTTTCCAAAATAAAAAGTTAGACTGTTTTTGCCTGTATCGATGATAATGAAAGGTTTGGGTGGAAGGTCTTCTGCTGGACGTTCTATTGTTAAAACTTGCGTATTAATTTCTATTTTCGGAAGCTCTTTTTTCATAAGTCAAGTAGCCTCCACCCTAGAATTTTGCTAAGGCTAGGTTTGTTTTTTCGTGAATGAGTTCTTTTCATGTTGATAAGGTCAAAGTAGCACATCATAATTCTTTCAACAAGTTTATCCGAAAACTTGATTGGTGGAGTTATCCTTAATGTAGGCTTCTTCTGGTCGAATCTGTTTTTGGATTTTGGAAGAGTAAGATAAAGACCTGATGCTATTGGATATCCTTTTCTTGTAGGAGAATTCTTGAGACGTAAAAATATTCTGGAGTATGGAGCTTTGTCTGAACTGTATTCAATCATCAGAACTTTTTCCTTCATGGATGTTTAGCCAAAACCTCCCGTAAACTACGTTTAAAGGCTTCCATGTTATCGATGAGAATAAGACCATAACCTGAGTGAACCTTGTAGCTGGATGTTGTGGGGTCTTCTAAGGGTTGAGTGGGAGCTTCAAGGGTAAGCTTAACACCTTCTCGGAAAACCATTGGTTGACTTGGTGTAACCACTAAAGTATACACCTTGTTTGTGTCATCCCACAGACCTACCCAAGCCGTGTAATTGTTAGCCTGACTGATACCGAAACTGTAAACACCATAAGGCATGAAATCAACAATTAGAGGTTTAGTCTTTTCAATCTCAAGCTTGACAGCAGTATATTTGCTGTCCTTTGAACCATACAGTCTAACAGTCCAGAACAACAGGAAACCCGGCTTGCTGTATTCACATATTTTCTGGTAGCCTCCTATGGGTAAAGTGTATAGTCTTTTTTTGGCCTCATAAGACCATCCATTAAGTAAAGGTAGTAGGGAATACAGATTCAAACCTTAACACCTCCTAGTAATGGACACTTTTACTTTCTTGTTCTTCCTTTTTGGGTTTGGATTGTTGTTGTTCAATCTGTTTTCTTAGAGCTTCAATTTTCAGCCTTTCCTTCACCGTCTTCAAACGCACCTGCTCTGCACTCTGCGAAAAGATTTCACGTAGGCTACCGAGAATTGTTGGCTCTCGCCTAAACCTTTGGAGAGGTCTAAGTGGCGGTGCTTCCTCTTGAACTACATTAACAGAGGAAGGTTCACTAGGGGAGTTTTCAGCGAATTCTGCCTCAACAATCTCGGTCTTGATTTTCTTTCCATTTCGATAGAAGGTTCTGATTAGGCGACCTGTAGCTTTATCCTCTTCTTCAACCACTTCAACATTAGCTGGTTGTTTAACGGTTACTAGCTGAGGCTCCTCGTATTGAGGCTCATTTTTAGCTGTAGGCTGGAAACCAAACCTACCTCGCAAAATTTTCCTATCCTCGAGACCCAGGTTTTTTCTAAACTGTGATAATGCTCTTCTCAGATTTTTCCGCAAAAGGCTAAATCCAGTTTCAACATCACTCATGTTTTCCCCTCCTTCTCATAATTCTCAGCCAACCCTCTTGAACTCTCCACTCAAGAACTTTAACTCTAAATCTGAGAGTTTCATAAAGCCACTCAAACAAGGCTTCTCGAAAACTCACAGCTAAACCCCCTATTCTTCTTCCATTACACACCATTCTTCAGAAAGATATCTGCCGGATTCTTCAAGGGTTGGTTTTTCCTCAATTTTTCTTCCGATCGGACGCATCCCCATTAAAAGAACCTCTTTCAAGCTTCTCACAGTCTCAATCGCCACCGAATATTGGTTAGCGAGAACACGGGAGTTTTGCTCTAACGATTTAACCGTGTTTTCCAAGCTTGAAATCTTATCTTCCAACCTTTTTCT
>CAZAHF010000143.1:0-1966 GCA_964484995.1 uncultured Candidatus Bathyarchaeia archaeon
TGCTTCTAGACGTATACATCTAGATGTCAATTTTCAGAATTTAGCAACATCCTGGCGCGCTAAGGCTTCAAGCACGAAAACTCCGAGCAGGGGCTCTTCAACCTCAAAGACTCTGACCGGTATTAGGTCTCCCCGTCCCAAGATTTCTATGTAGGCCGTTGCATACCAAGCTTCAACCATCCTTTTATCCGCGAGTGTAACCTTTGTTTTAAACTCTAGCTTCAAACCAAGCTCAGCCGCCAACTTTTCTGAAATACAGGGACAGGTTGCACCTCTATCTACAAGCATTCCAACTTCTCTTACCCTTCGCTTTAATGGGTCTCCCATCTTGACTGGTATGTATACATGACCCACTCCGCTCACCTACCAACATTTTCATATTTGGCTACAATGTCCTTAAGTGTTCTAATTATTGGTGTTGTATCAATTCCCATCTTCCTGTAGACTGGTAGCAACCCAGTTCCTATAGCCAACAGTGTCAGATCAGTCAGCTTCTCAACTACTTCAGGTTTAGATAAAGCTCTTTCAGAAATTTTAGGAATTCTTCCAAAACCGTTTAGTAAAGCTTGTAGCCTATCTATCCACTCTTCTATACTTTTCGATGTTTCATCAGATATGTTGGATGCTTGACAGGTTTCTTTAGTAGATCCAGAGGCGGAGATTATTGTTTCCTGTGGAGATGTATTCCTGTGAAACTCTGTCTGCATTGCTTCCTGTGGAGGTTGAAGTTGTAGTTTGCCGCTATCGTGTTTCTCGAATTTTTCGTAAAGCGTGGATCTTGGTATTCCTGTCTCCTCAACTATTGCGGATACCGGTATTCCTTCAAGTCTCATTTTGATTGCTTGAGCCACCCTGTACTCTGGGATTTTACGCTTTGCGACTTCAAATTTTTCAGCTAATGCTTTAGCCTCGCTTTCAAGGCTCCTATCGATTATATGCCTTGTTTGCCCCTTCCTAAGATACCAGCGCCTAACACCCTTATGATAGTAGGGTTTGAAGCCCTGACGTACTAAGGCATCTAACTCCTCTTTAGTCTTTACTGTGACCATATTTTACCACTAGTTTACCACTATGGTAAGTGGTATATGAACCTTACCATATTTGGACTCCGTATCGATTTAGCACAGAAGTCTTAATCGTGGTAGCTTTACAGAATCTCGGTGAGAAAACCCTCACTTAGTTAGGGGATGAATCGCCATTTGAGTTAAATATGAGTTTTCGATATGATGTTTTTGAGCAAGTCGCTCATGAAGACTAAGAAAACTATTAAGGCTAAGATTCTTGAGCTTCGAAAGGGTAAAGAACAGCTTTTAAAACGTGAATATGAGAATTTCCAACGATATTTACGTAGAAGACAAGTCTGTTCCGCTATATTCAGCGACTCGACAGCAGGCTGACAGACTTCTCAGAAGGCTAACAAGGTAAACTTAAGCCTAACAAGGAGTGTCCGCTGATTCTTAGAAGGGACGTTTATAGAGCTGACACAAGCTGACGCCTTACTGGCTGAAGATACCAATCTACGGAGCTAGGGGTGGAATAAATGTTCCAATCAAGACCCATAAACCTCTAAACAGGCAGTTCCATAAACCTTAACATCTTCCTTAGAAAGCTTAAAATTGAAGATAGACCTTAAAAATAGTCTACCCATAAAATCACACCTAACTAAAATTAAGTTAGATTTTCGATATATTTATAAATCTAACTTAGTCCTCAATTAGCTTATATTTAAGTCTTTTAAAAGAAAAAATGAGCTTCTACAAACCTAAAAAATTGTTATCATACAAAAGTAGAAACTTAAAAATGTTTGGATTACAATATTATGGTTTGGATGGTGTAAGTGTTTGAGTTATGTTAACATTGGAATAGAAGATTTAGACTTACTAATAGGTGAAGGAGTTCTTGAAGGAAGCTTAATCCTGCTTTTGGGTGATGTAGGTTCTGGTGCTGAGCTTTTTGCTCAGCAAGC
>CAZAHF010000144.1:0-1957 GCA_964484995.1 uncultured Candidatus Bathyarchaeia archaeon
CATCAATTTTTTCTGTAGTTTTTGTTTCAAATCTTCAGTTACTCCTGAATAGTCAGCAAGAAAAAATGTTAAAGTTGGCGGAAAATATGGAGATTAAAGTTGAGATAATATTTGCGGATGCTCTACAGTCAAATGATACGGTTAAAGTTTGGGTTAAAAATATAGGCCAAAAACCTATACCAAGACAATTAATAGGTTTAGATTCAGGTCTTTTCCTGAAAAAGAGAGGAGGAGAAGTTTGGAGGATACCTTATAATGCTGATGTAAAACCTTCATGGAATTTTACACTACTAAATAGTGTAGATGAGGAGTGGGATCCCGAGGAAACATTAGAGGTTACCATAAGTCTCCCCGATGGAACTCTTGATGTTGGAGACTGGATTGTTAGGTTTGTTGCTCCTATTAATGGGGCATATGATGACTATGTTTTCTCCTTGTAGCTGGGGTTTATGAAATATGAGTTTTGGAAGTGTCTTTACCGCCATTATCATCAGTTTAACTATCTTTTTTATTATAGGAAGTGTAACTTTAACCATAGCCAACCATTGGGTTACTATTGACAAAACAAGAGAAGAATGCTTGGAATCTTTACTGGAAAGAAGTCTAACAAGCATCAAAATTAACAGTGTCCAACCGGATGTTGTCAACAATACTGTGGCAACAATCTACTTAGAGGTTTTAAACAATGGAAAAACATCCATATGTATTACTGACTTTTCAAAAATGGATGTAATCTTAGAATATACATCCAACCTTACAGATGAAAAGAGGATTTTGTGGGTACCATATAAACAATCAGGACAAACTGATGGATGGATGGTTGAAAGCGTTTATACAAAATTTAACACCTCTGAGGTTTTAAACCCTATCAATATAACGATTCCTAGTGGACAATGGGATCCTGATGAAATATTAAGAATAAAAATTCAGCTATCTTCAACTAACCTAATAAGAGCAGAAAGCGGAGATTCAATTTTAATATTGGTTTCAACACCTAATGCTGTTAAAGCAACATACCTGTATGTTTTTTCATAGAAAAGTATGACAAACAGGTTTAGGTTGTATGTTGAAGCCCCGGGCGGGATTTGAACCCGCGACCTGCAACTTACGAGGCTGCCGCTATAACCAGGCTTAGCTACCGGGGCGTTTTTCCTCTAGAATACTCTTAGGTTGAGAGGTCTAAAAACATTTTATTTAGAAATTATTTGGTTATAGGTTGTTTTGTTTAACAATAAAAAGTTCTTCTTCTGATGTTGAAGCAATTAGGTAGCCTAGCCTTTCAACTTTTTCTTTTGTAGCCTTTTTATCAAACAACTCCTTTTTCAGTTTTTTGAATAGAAGTGGATTTAAGGTTATTTTAACCCATTTCCCACTATTTTTTAGGGTAAGTTTAGCTGAGATTTTTTGGGAAGAAGTTTTTAACAGTTTAAGTTTTTTATTTCCAAAAGTGCAACCAGTTACTGTTTGAATTCCGTCTAGAACACATGAAATTGGTGTAAGATATCTTAGCTCTACCGTTATAAAGAGTCTTTCTTCTCCTTTTCTTACATTCAGCCTTTTAAGTCCAAGAAGACCCATCTTAACACCTAAAACAAGAAATGGGCCTAGATGTCCATGAAACTCTACAGCCTTATCTACTATCTCCCTTAACCCGGGATTCAGTGTAGTGGGTTTAGAGGATAGCATTATGTTATCCCTTAAAACATTTTATGGATGTTAGGAGGTTATATATCTTCTAAAACACATAGTAATTTTTACCGTGTTAAAGTTAAACTTTAAAACAATTAAGATCTATTTTTCTAGGTTTGATTTATGATGGCTAGGCTTAGTGAAAGAGAAATAATTAAGCTTTTTTTAGAGGTTTTTGGTAAGCCACCAAAAAAAGCCCTACCTTTAGGTGACGATGTTTCAGGGGTTATGTTAAATAAAAACATGGTTGCAGTTTTAAAGGTTGATA
>CAZAHF010000145.1:0-1939 GCA_964484995.1 uncultured Candidatus Bathyarchaeia archaeon
AATAATGTATACAAGCAACGTATATAAAGATTGTATACAGACCGACGAATTGAAGGTAGCAGTAAAAGCTTAAGTTTTAGTTTGGCTTAGCTCCACAACATCCATCTAGCCGTACATTCCAGGTGGTTGAGGTTTCTTTTCTGGTGGTTTGACGACGGTTATTATTCTGTTTTCCGGGAGGATTCTAACTTTTGTTTCAAACTGGAATTCGTATTGTGGTGTTCCGTCGGGGTTTGGGATGGGTTCACCTTTCTCGTTGACGCGGAGCCTAGCATTGGCTAAGGCAGCTTTAACCTTTACTATTGTTCCATCTTCAAGTCTGTAGACGTTCCACTCTTCTTTTTCGGTTTCAAAATCTAGGAGCTTGGCTTTATCTGGGGAGGGTTTAGAAGACTGACTCAAGCTCTCATCACCAACATATCTTTTTGTTGCTCAGAGTTTAAAAGGAGGGCTTAATATGTTCTTCAAGCTGAACCAACCCTAATAAGGTTATTAGGCAGAACCAAAGCTTAAATGGTGTTTTGGCTTTATCTATTTTGGTGCTATGTTTTTGGAGCCTGAAAAGCTTGGTAGGCTTGTTGAGGTTGAGAGGCTGGGTAAGCTTGTAGAGGTTGAGGATGTTGGCTGTAAGAGTGAAAGCAAAAATAGTGAATGAGAAAGCAGGCATAACCGTTAAAACAACAATCCTTCTTAATACTGGCTATGAAGCCCCAACCCCAAGAATCCTGCTTCCTGAAAAATTGGCTGAAAAGTTGGGTATAGCTTTAGGGAGTGAGGAGGTTGAAGCAAAAACAAGCCTAGGTTTAGGTAGGCTTTACGCTCCAAAACTTAAACTTCTTATTGAGGTTGAGGGAAGAAAAGCTGAAGCCGAGGTAAGAATCTCAAAAGCTGAAAACGAGGCAGTAATAAATGACGCATTAATAGAGGCATTAGGTCTAGAGATAATCAAACCTAAAGAGGGAATCTATAGATTCGCAGATGAACCACCAGAAACAAAAAGGAAAACAGTAAAGCCAGAATACTGGTAGGTTATCCAAAAGCCTCTAACAGCTGAACCCATAGAATGTTGTTTCCTCTGATGAAGGCTGTTCCGTAGTTTATGCGTGGATTTTCGCTTGCATATTCTTTTGCATCTTCAATAACCATGTTCATCTGCGGATCCACAGCTTTGAGGGTCCCGTCTATCATTGCACCGTTTTTAAGCTTGACTTTAACCCTTCCACCAACAGACTTTAGGAGGATAAGTATGGGTTTCCGCATTCCAGTTCACTTAAACGTTTTTTGGGGTTGGACTTTTAAATCCTCTAAGGCTGGTAAACCGAAAGCTCTCTTCTAAGCTCCTCCAGGTTTAATGTTTCAGCCATTTTTTTGAAGCTTTTTCTCGCATTTTTTGTTGAGAAAACATGTCTTTTTCTATGTTCCCTGTTGTGGCATTTTTCGCACACCCAAACCCAAACCTTCTCGTTTAAATGGTGTTTCTGCATATTCTCCTCCCTAAGCATTTTACCACAAAAGTAGCATTTTTTCGGTTTCGACATGGTTTTCGGTTCACCTCTTTACCTTTAAAAGTCGGGTTGCCGGTTCGAATTCACATGCTGCTTCTTCTAATAAAGATTAAACCATTCTTTAAGCTCCCTCTTTTTCGACCTGAAGTGTAGCGGTATGGCGTACAGGATTAGTGTAACTAGGAATGCTGTAAATGCTTCTACTGATGCTGTAAGGAGAACTGTGAAGAGCGTGGCTAGGTTTACCGGCAAGGCTACTAGGAGGGATTTTTTCATTTTTCTGTTGAGCTTTTTGGCTTCCTCTATGGCTGAGTCTTTGTCTCCAGGTTCTAAGACGGATTTGGCTGCTAGGAAGCTGTGGTAGGTTGCGTTCCAGAGGATTTTGTTTGGGTTGTTGCTTGACTTAAGGGTTTTTAGAGCTTTTCTAAGCTTGA
>CAZAHF010000146.1:0-1936 GCA_964484995.1 uncultured Candidatus Bathyarchaeia archaeon
ACATTCTGAAAGCTTCTTTTCGCCAGATATGAGCTTGATGGCGAAGGTGAAGCAAGACTTCTCTCCGCATCTTTCACAGTTTAGTTTAGGTAGATGGTTATAAACTGTATTGGGGTTAAGCTTACGCCTAGCTTCAAGCATTTCAACTGAAGGGGGGCCATGCCGAGAAAGATAATCATAAGCCTTTGACAGTAAATCTATGAGTTCTAGAAGAATTTCCTTTGCCCTATTTTCATCTTTAACTTTTCCTGCGCATATCCTGCCATTTCCATAAATTGTTATCATTTCTTCTTTATCTGTTGTGAATGTTAAGACATCTAAAGCTTCAAGGTGGTTGGAACGTTTAAGATGTAAGTAAAGAATTGGAAGTAGGTCTTCCACATTAGCATCCAATTGAGCTATAAACCTAATCTTTGAAGAATCTGCGATGCATGGTAGAATCCTCTCGATTTTGTAGGTTGAAGGTTTGCCTTTAGCTACTTTTAAAGAGTAAATTTCCTCTTTAAAATGGGATAAAGGATCTTCGATACTGGCTTCTTTCAATCCTTTTAACATGTTGCTCAACAGTTCAGGCTCAGATATCAATTCAGCTGAACATGGAATGATGATATGGTAGCCACGACGGTAAAGTTCAGGAATTTCCTTTATGTCCTTGCTGTTTAAAACATAAATCTGGTTTGGTATAAACTCGTAGATTGCCTTGCAAGTTAATAGTGTTTTCTCTTCAGAAAATGTGGAAACAATAGAAACTACACGAGCCAGCGGAGCCTTCCCAACAACAGAAAGAATAACATTATCAAAACTTAAGGAGGGTATTCCAAAAATTTTTTTAAGTTCCTTTAAAAGCAGAGGGCCTGTTATACCTAGGATGATTGCAGCCTTAATATTTTGCTCAGTTGTATAGGTTTTTGCAACAGTGTTTGTAATTTCCTCTTTATCCAAATTAGAAACTTCAACCGCCCTTATCTGAAAATCTTTCATGGTTAAAGCCATTTCTTCCCCAATTTTCCTTGCATATTTTAACTCCTCTCTTTTTGGTGTGCCCAAAAGAATTTTCATTGTCCCCACGAATGAAGTATTCTATAATCGTAATTTTTGAATTTATCGAAATATTTTAATATTTCTAAGACTTCATCTATTAACGGGCTTATGAACGGAAAACACGCTCTTATGGAGTATAGAGTGAATTTGCTTAAGACTCTAGTCAATCCTGCTAGACTAGAAATTCCTGACAAGCTAATTTTAGATAAGTTTTCATCCTTTGCAAAGGCTGTTAAGGTTTTAAAGGCTAAAGGCTAGGTGGTTAACATGGTTTTTACTGTTCCATTATGGGTTTGGACTTTTCTTGCTGCTGGTGCTGGTGTTGGGTTTGTCAGTGCAATGTTTGGTGTTGGCGGATGTTTTATCATGGTTCCTGTAATGATTTTTATGTTTACAGGTTTTGGCTGCCCTCTTGATGTTGCTGTTAAGGTTGCTTTTGGAACAAATTTGGCTGTTGTTGTTCCCACAGCCATAATCGGGGCTAAAATGCATATGAAGGCTGGAAAAAAAGTTTTCCTTTAACCTATGGAAGGGTTTAGGGTTAGGTGCTGGTGCCGATGCAGTTTTAGGGGCTACAATAACCTCCTATGCTCCAGGATGGATTATGAAAATACTTTTTGGAATAGTCTGTCTTATAGGTGCTTGGAGGTTTTTAACAGCAAAACCAAAACCTGTAGAGGAAATACCAAGCTTAAGCATGGTTAAAGGTTTTTGTTGAGGGTTTATTGCAGCAACCTTCGCAGCCTTTATAGGGATTGGTGGAGGGCTTGTTTATGTTCCACTCCTAAACCTTCTTTTAGGGTTTCCTATGCATCTTTCAATTCTTCTCTCCCTAGCAATGATGGTTGTTAGCTCTAGTATAGGCTCTATAAGCTACATGTTTTACGGTTTACAA
>CAZAHF010000147.1:0-1912 GCA_964484995.1 uncultured Candidatus Bathyarchaeia archaeon
TAACACAGAATATGAAGTTACAGACCTTGACCATTACTATGAGTTCTTAGGTGGATTATCAAGAACTGTGCAAGACAAGAAAGGGGAAAAAGCAGAAGTTCTGGTTATAGATTCTACAGAGGAGGATGTTACTGTAGAAGACTTAAAAATAGCAATTGAAAGAGCTACAAGAACAAGAACCCTCAACCCACGTTGGATAGATGGAATGTTAAAACATGACTTTCACGGTGTAAAGAAGATAAAAGATAGAGTAGAGTATTTGCTTGGTTTTGCAGCAACAACAGGTAAGGTTGAAAACTGGATTTTTGATGAAGTTGCCGATAGACTGATATTTGATGAGGAAATGAGAAAAAGACTACAATCAAACAATCCATATGCAACAATGAGGATTGCTGAATTATTGATGGAAGCTGAAAGAAGAGGATACTGGAAAACTAAAAAAGAAAAATTGGAAAAATTACAGGACATCATATTAGGTATGGAAGGTACGGTTGAATAACAGAGTGACACATATTCTAAAACTATAAAAAATTCTACTCAACTCATAATATGTTGTTATATGGATTTTCTTGTTTTTTCTTTTGGTTCCTCATCTGAACCTCCACAATCCTTCAGCTATATCTTCTAGGGCTATTTCAAGGACTCCAACTAACTTATCGCTAATAAGGGGGTTCATCAGCCATACTGGAAATTGCCAAGCCTATTTCAACTTCTTTTTGATCAAATATCTTCAGCTACAACGCTTACCCTAGCTGCTCTTTGTAACACCCATACTTTTAGTGGACCATCTACCGTGTTAAAGAAGGTTTCAGTAGATTCTGGGGGTAAAAAATGATAGTTAGGATAATTTAAAATTTGGCTATATTGTTTTAATGATTTTTGTGTAGTTTTTTGCTTTGTTTATTAGGTTGTTGTCTTCTGTTACTAACGTTAACTTTTTTTCTTTGGAGAGGTAGACGTATGATGCATCGTAGAATGTTAGGTTTAGTTTTTCAGCTAAAGCTACAATTTTTTCCTCGTAACATTCTATGTTTAATATGTTTAGGAGTTTAAGTGTATCTTTGATTGTTTTGGTTAGCCTATACAGTTCTTCACCATTTATTTTTTTGTGTAACATTCGCTCTTTCCATAGAGCGTTTCCAAGCTCGTATCTTGCTAGTTCTGTGGTGTAGTTTCCGGCTAGAACTTCTATCTTTCCTTCTTTAATGGTTTTTAGGATGGCTGATGCATCAAAAAGGTAGCTCATCTTCCCTCTCTATCCTCTCTAATTAACCTAACAATCTCTTCGATTTGTAGTTTAGCAAGTGTTGGCTTTATCCTCTCAATTTCTTCTTTTATTCTTTTAATTTCTCTGTTTCTTAGCTCCTCTTCAATAGCCTTCTTTAGTAGGATGGAAGGTTTAATACCATACTTTTCCAGCTCCTCTTTAAGTTTTGCAGGAATCTTAACAGAAACAGTCACATACTTACCCACATAACCACCAAAAATTCTTACCATAAAGTAGGAAATAAAGTTTACCTAATCATTAACCCTACAGCCAGATAAACCATACCATTCACCATTGCCTTTTTTGTTTAACGTTTTTAGACAGTCTTCATAATTTATTTTTTTAAGCTTCTGTTTAAACAGGTTAGGATGTTTTGAAGTTTGGAGTTTTAGTTTATTCTTTCCCTTATCTCTACTGTTGGTTTTAGTGTGTTGACGGTTCTCTGGAAGGTTATTATGGAGGAGCCTTCTTCACTTGTGGCTCTTGCCTACCTTTTCGCTCTTTATCTTTCATGTCAAACTCCTCAATCTTCTATTTTATCCTATGGGTTAATTTAAAGCTGGAAAACAAAGCTTATTTCTACTTGGTGGGGTGAACTAGAAGAATGAAGGTCGTATACCATGAAAAGTTTAGAGAGGTTTATTC
>CAZAHF010000148.1:0-1894 GCA_964484995.1 uncultured Candidatus Bathyarchaeia archaeon
AGGGAATAGGGGTAGGGATACCCTAAGAATCTATAGGATTTTCAAACCTTTGGGTTTTACAATTTTCAGAAAAAACCCACATAGAAAAAAAGAGGGGTTAGAACCTTGAAATCCTAAGGGTTTACAATTTTCCGAAAAAACAAACATTAAAAACCTTAACAGCAAAATAAAGGTTAGAGGTGGTATATTTGGTTGTTAGAGTAAACACGATAATAAGGTATCTAGATGGAGGAATAAGACATCTTGACTATCATATAAAAAAACTAAGAAAAGCCAAAACACAACTAGAAAAATATAAAGGAATACGAATAAGTGAACTAGCAAAAGAAGAACTAGAAGAAATAGAAGAAGCAATAAGTAATGCTTTAAGTTCAGCTTTCACATTAGGAACTATACAACGGGCTTTAGTAGAAGCATTAGAGGATGCTATAAAAGAAATAGCAAAACTAAGATATTCACCTAAAGAAGAAACAGAAAGCTTTGAAGAAGAATTTGAAGAAGAAGAAGAATTTATTTGGTGAAAACCTAAAAAACCTAGGGGAGAGAGTCTCCTACACGGTGTTTAATAAAAAGCATAGTTTATATAGCTTGAAAAGAAAAAAGTATTTATGGTGGGAAAATGGGAAGAAAAAGACAAGAAGGAGTAACAACCTATCCAAGATTCACAGGTAAAGCTTACGCTGTAGCATATGGTATCTTTCATGGAAACGAAAGATTCGCTGAAAGATATGCTGAAGCATTAACAAACGCTAGAGCAACAGGATACGGGCCTTATAAAGTAGCATGGGAAGAAGCAAAAGCAGTTTTAGATGCTGAAAGAATCCCCTCAGCTTTACATGGACTATACAAAGCATTCGTAAACGAAGTTGTCAATAAAGTTCAAAGAAGAAAAGAAAAAACATTAGATGAAATAGTTGACAAATGGACTAAACAAGGCTTAGACCCAAGAATATTAAGGCTAGTAGGTGAGGCAGTAGTTCAAGTTATAGTAGTTGAAACACCAAAATCAGCGAAGAAAGGGGCTTAAACAGTAACAACAAAAAAAATTAAAAAATTATTTTTTTCTTTTTTTGATTTTCTTGATTACCTTTTCAGCTTCCTTATCAGCTAAACTGATATCTTCTAAGTCAACTTGTTGTTGTAAATGTTGAGGAAGCTTTACCATACCACTACCAAGCAACATCTTCATAATGTTTTCAGGTGTAAAACTGAAACTGCTACTTGTAGTTTCAAACCTTCTAAGCTGATAGCTAATCCTTCTAACTATGCTTTCATATTTAGCTAGTAAAGTGCTGAATTGCTGTAAAATATTTAAAGCCTCTTCAACTTTGTTTAAAGTTAATTTTTCTTCTTTCATTCTTTCCACACCTCAATAATAATGTAGTCATCTTTAACATATACGTTTTTATTTGGATATGTAAGCCTATTCTTAACAATCTCAGCTATGCTGTTAATGTCAATCAGAATATAGCCAGTTTCAGGATAGCTTTTCCTGTCAACCCAAACCTTAACGATTATCCCAGCTTTCCTTAGGTTTTTAACTGCTTGTTTTAGCTGTTCAGTCATAGCTAACTCTATTTTACTCATTTTCAACACCATCTTTAAATATAGGCTTAACAATATTTAAGCTTGAGTGGTAGCGATGTCAACCCCAACATATACCCTAAGCGATATCCTAACAAATATGCTCAACGCTATACAGGACATCTTAGGAAACATAGCCACCGTTATAGCTGAAAATGCTTCCACTATTGCAACTGTTGTTGTTCTCGGTGGACTAACCTATGTCATGATAACCTACGGTTCAAGGTTGCTTAGAAGCATCTTTGGTTGGTTCAGAGGCTTATTCTAAAGGATATCGTTTAGGGAAAAGCCAATTTAAACCCTTTTTTTT
>CAZAHF010000149.1:0-1860 GCA_964484995.1 uncultured Candidatus Bathyarchaeia archaeon
TAAACATTGCATATTCTAACAATATAACTTCTCTTGGAAGGCTAAACCAGTTTAGGCAGAAAGTTAAAGAGAAATGTGGAATCACAAGTTATGCCTCTGTTATGGCTTTGAGGGATGCCTTAGCCATTTACAGAAGCTGGAGAAAACGTAGAGGCAAAAAGTCCAAACCTAAAATTAGAAAAACGTTTCTAAGGCTAAGCATTCCTTACAATGCTGAACTTGAAGATGATAAGGTAAGGATAACTGTTGAAAGGGGAAAGTATGTTTGGCTTAGACTTAAAATCGGAAAATACCAACAACCATTTATCAAAGCCTTAAACGAGGGAAAACTTAAGCTTGGAGAAATGGTTGTTAAGCGGGGCTACATTATTTTAACAGTTAAAAAGGAAAGTTTACCTTATCAGCCTGAAAGCTACTTGGCTTTAGATATAAACGAGAAAAGCATCAATGGTGTCCTCTACAAAAACGGTGAATTTAGGTTTCTTAAATGGTCTTTGGATAAAATTTACAGTTTAAATCAAACCTACACCAAATTGACAGAGGAATTGCAGAAGAAATATCCTAACCATTGGGCTTTATGGAGAAAGATTAACAGAAAACGCTTCAAAAACAGAGCTAGAAAAGTTGACTGGCACCTTCATAATATAACTAGGCAAATCGTGGATTTCGCTGAAAAAGAGAAAGCATTAATCATCTTGGAAGACCTAAAAAACATCAAGAACGGAATAAACAAACGTAAGCTTAAAAAGAACAAGTATAACGGTAAAATCCAACCTCACAGAACTAAGCCTAAAAGTTTGCTTGGAAGGCTAAACAGGGCATGTTTCCGTAAAATCGAATTCGTGATAAACTATAAAGCCAAATGGAATAATATTCCATTAACCTACATTAAACCTCACTACACAAGTAGGATATGCCCAAGATGCGGATGGATAGATAGAAAAGGTCTAAGAGGGCATGTCTTCACCTGTAAATGCGGATTCAAACTAAACAGACATTATGTAGCTTGTTTAAACCTTCTAAACCGCTACATGACTGGGTATGGTTCACCCAGAGATTGGGGAAGAATGAAAGCCATAAACGGCTTAACTTCCCAAGTTAACCTAGTAGGGACTACCCAAGTCCCGAAAAGTTAACAGAACCGGGTAATTGGTTGGGGTTTAAGTTGGAAGTAGAATTAAAATCTATTTGTATATGTGCAAATTGTGGTTGGAGGCTTGATAGAGCTACAAGAGATAATCCTTGCCCAAATTGTGGAAGCTCATTTTTTACTGTAAAGTATAGGAAACCTAAACTTTTTCTTCCTAAGCCATGATGACCTTAATCTAATCTTTCCTTAAGTTTCCATATCCACATTAAGTCGTGAAGCAGCCTTAAAACTTGAACCTAATGCCCCACCACCTGAAGAAAGATTAAAAGTTGCTTTAAAACTTTCAAGCTTAAATATACCTGTTGTAGTTAGAATTTCACCCTACATTCCAGGTTTAAGTCTTAAGCCTTCACCTGAAGAACTAGTTAACATATTAGCTAAGGCTGGAGTTAGGCATGTGATAGTTGAATCCATTAGAACTGAGGCAGGTATGATTGAAAAGCTTGGGCTTGCCAACATACCTTTAGAATCCTACAGTTTTAGGCTTGAAGATTACGGGCATCCTGTTGTTAAACCTGCTCTTCAAGCTAAACTTGGAGAATATTTAAAACTTAAAAGTTTACTTAAAGATTACGGTATTACTTTTGCTACATGTAAAGAAGGCTTGTTTAGTCTTCATACAGCTAAGGATTGTTGCGGCTTCTATCTATTAAACTGTGATTATGTTAAGCGTCCAACACTTTATGAGTACTATTTAGCTTCACTTAAAA
>CAZAHF010000150.1:0-1856 GCA_964484995.1 uncultured Candidatus Bathyarchaeia archaeon
GGATAGTCCTAAACCCGGGAAGTAGCGTTACGTGGATATGGAACCAGACATCTACATGGGGCTTCAAAGTTGAACCGGGAGATTATGCTGTTGTGCTAATGAATATAGAGATATGGGTTGAAGGAGAATCTAGACCCATAGGCATACTGGGGGGAGCAGAAGACGTTAATGCAACATTCACCATAGTAGAGAGTAGATAGAAACACGTAGCCTAATAAATCCTAGTTAAGCTTAGAGCTTAAGGTTTTCAGCAGGGTATCAAAGGTAGCCGTACTCGAAATCTGAAAAATGTATTAGAGTCTTTTTCCAACTGGCAGATGTTCACTTAGAAGTATCTAAAATCTTGGTCACGAATTTAGGAAAGAACCCTTTTCAGCCTACTTAAACATACCATTCTTCTTTAGAAAAGCATTAATGTAGGATACGCTTGTATTGTTGTGGGGGAGAGGTTTTTGAGTGAAGCTGTTTTGGAGAAGATTGAGGAAATTGCTAGGAAGCTTGACGAGTTAAGAAATTTTCTTGAAGATATCTAACCACAGAGGAGTACACGCTACTCAGAGAGGTTGACGAGACCGTGGAGAATAAACGTTTTAGCGAGTTGAAACCTATCGATGAAGTTTAAAGTTTTTCTCCACTTTTAAGAATTCTATCTAGAGCTTTGTCACCTTTCAAAGATTTCTTGTCAAAAATTTCGATTAATACAATCTGTGTCTATCACTATCATAGTCCATGCTCAACCCTAGAAGCATAAATCTTTGATAAAATCTCATTCTTATCTTTAATTTCAACACATCCTCTAAGCCTCTTCAAAATTTCAATAAGATTTACATTTTCCATAAGCCTTTCAAAGAGTTCACTAAAGCTTTCATCTTTACCTTTAACAGCTAAAAGCTTCTTATACACCTCATCCCTTACAGTTATAGTTTTTACCATGGTTGGGATCCCACCTTAATGGTGTATGTTAACTTAATAGTTATGTTTAAACATATCCAAACCCACCCAACCGGAATAAAGAAACAGTTAGGTAGGGTGGTACCTATAACACATACTGTATCGCTGTTATAAGGAGGTTATGTTGTTGCATGAGGGCATATGGTTTATGCTGATAGAATAACTCTTCAACACTTTTAGCCTTCCTTTTTGCAATTACCAAAACCAACTCATAAACCTTTTCGGAAACCTTGATGACTCTCAATATCCATCCCTTATCCAGATATAAGCTAGGAAGAAGTTAATAATAAACAAATCCCAACAGGAGACCAGATGTTTATTGAAGTTAAAAGAACTTTCTTAGTCTTATCACCACCGTTCCATTTTATGTAGATTTTTGTGTATGTTGTTGTGATGGTTTTAATGGTTTCTGTTTTGGTTTTTATGGTTGTTTGGGTTGTTCTTATGTTTTTGCTGGTGCCTCTGAGGGAACGGTTGCCCGGAAGACTAGGCCTGGGCATATAGCCCAAGGCCTTCAAAAAGAAAAAACAGTAAACATCCATAAAAATCTACCTACCCTAAAACTGTTGATGTACCCTCAAATTGCTCTTAGCATGTACGTGTGTTCATAATGAAGCTGAACTGTGTAGTAATACTTATAAACATATAAGTATTATTTCGTAGTTGAAGCAGTTATGAGCGTAGATGTGATCATTAAAAAAGCGATTAAGGAAGATATAACTAAACAGGATGCTTTATCCATACTTAAGGGTTGTTGGTTTTCAGTAAGCTACACCCTTGAACTGTTTAAGGCTGCTTGTAAGGTTAGAGAAAACTTTGTGAAAAACATACTAACTCCTTTTATGTTGGTAACCTCAGGTAGGGAATGTAAGCTTGACCCCTTATACAAGTACTGTTTTTGTTTT
>CAZAHF010000151.1:0-1826 GCA_964484995.1 uncultured Candidatus Bathyarchaeia archaeon
TTAGAGCTTTTAAGAGCTAAAAAAACAGGAAAACTAGACAAAATCGTAACCTAAACTAAACCATTCTTTACTAGTAGTAGGTTAATCTCTAGTTTAAGATAGAAAAATTAGGGACGTTAACGTTTACAAAAACTCTTTGGGTATTTGTTCTACATTCCTCTTAATAGCTTCAACGCTTCCCATAAATCCTTTCTTTTCTTCCTCAGTTAAAGGCAACTCAATAATTTTTTCAACACCATTTTTACCTAAAACCACAGGAACACAGGCAACAATATCCTTAACTTCATACTCACCAGTTAAGTATACGCTTGCAAGAAAAACCTTCTTTAAATCCTTCTTTATGGATTCAGCCATAACAGCTAAACCAGCTCCAGGTGCATGATCACTACTAAAACCTCTTAGCTTTGTCACGGTAGCTCCAGCCTGAACCGTTTCTTTAACAACCTCTTCAATTTCTTCTTTACTTAAGAGTTCTGTCAACGGTTTTCCATATACAGTGCTTAACCTAGGAACCGGAAACATGTTTTCTCCATGTTGACCTAGAACTACAGCCAATATTCCATCAGTGCTTATCCCAAGTTTTTTAGATGCATAATATTTTAGTCTACCAGAGTCTAACACTCCACTAAAACCAATTACTTTCTCACGTGGAAACTTTAACCTTTTATACATTAGGTATGCCATTGCATCAAGAGGATTTGTTGTTAAAAGCACAATAGAGTTTGGAGCATATTCAGAAATATTTTTAGCTATATCAACCACAATACCAGCATTTTTAGCAACAAGCTCTTCACGTGTCATTCCTGGTTTTCTTGGGAAACCTGCTGTAACAATTATAAGGTCACTTCCCCTCATATCCCTGTAATCGTTACTGCCTCTAATGTCAACATTTAACCCTAGAATGCTTGCTGTATGAGCCAAGTCTAAAGCATTACCCTGAGGAAGATTTTCAACAATATCAATCAGAAGAATATCATCCAACTCTTTGATGGCTATATATGAAGCAGCACTAACCCCCACTCTACCAGAACCAATTATTGTTATCAGTATCTTTCACCTACCCTCAATAGTTTTACATACAACTATAAGAAATAAAGGCTACTTCTGGTATTTTTGAATACTTTTTTGGATAAGCTCCCTGATCTGATCTGAACCATGAACAAGCTTTTTTAATTCTTCCTCAAGATTTGAAGGTTTAATTTTTATAAACCAACCCTTCCCATACGGGTCTTCATTTATAAGTTTTGGATTATCAAGCAACTCATTGTTTACAGCAACAACCTCCCCGGAAACCGGAGCTGGAACTTTTCCAACCCACTTTTCGGATTCAAGAGTTGCAAAAGCTTTCATCTGTTCAACAGTATCACCTTCAAACGGTAAATCTACATACCTAATTGTTTTTGCTTGTTTTTGGAAGAAGTCATCTATCCCAACGGTTACGGTTCCATCCGCCTCAACCCTAGCCCAAGAGTTTCCAACACCATCTTCAGGCACATAGTAAAGCTCATCTGGCATATTATAACCTTCAACCACAACCATCAAAACAACCTCCTACTGTTAATGTATCTAATTCAGTTTAGATAGCTATTTATTTTTTTGGATTAAAATTTGTTAACTTAAACCTGAAAACAAAGGGAATATATAGTAAAAGCATAAATTCTTTAAGTAAAAATTTTACTGTAAAAGTTTATGGTGGAAAAATTGGATTTCCCAAATCTACTGTTAACGTTTGTTTACGGTATTATGCCAATAATAACACTCACCTTAATGATTATTGGTGTTATATTTGTTTTTGGAAAATGGCTTTTACCAGGCATACTCTCACC
>CAZAHF010000152.1:0-1801 GCA_964484995.1 uncultured Candidatus Bathyarchaeia archaeon
GGGATAAAAAATAAGGTTTAGCAGAAAAATGTTTAAATTTTTAGGCTGATTTCATATTTTCACAAAAATTTATTTTACTGGTGTTAGTTTTGGTATTCTAAAACCTTTACCTAGGTCAAAGTTTACGATGTAAGGCTGTGTGTAGGGTTTTTCACCGTAAAAGATTAGGTTTCCTTCAACCATTCTAAGCTTTAAATGTATGTCAGCTAAATCTCTTAGGGTTTCAATCTGTTTTACATCTGGTTTTGCTACAACAAGCATAAGGTCTTCACGGTTTTTTGTTTCAACAGCATAAAAGTTAAAAATGTTTGTTAAGGCTTTAGGCTCATAAATATGTTCAAGCATATCCCAGCCTAAAACCGTTAGAATAGGGCCGCCAATTTTTTTCTTATAACCAGATATTGTGGAAGAAATTTTTTCTTGAAGCATTTCAAGGTTTGGGTCAAACTCAATCATGTAGGGTTTAAGACTATCTGTTCGTGTAGCATACTGGACAATAAACATGTTTCTTCCAAAAGCTTCTTCATCCATACATCCCTCATGAAGCCTCTTTTTAAATACAGCATCAACCCCCTTGGTGGGTAAAACTATAACTAGCCTTTTTAGGTTTGCAAAGTTACATTCTGTAACAATAATAAAAGGTGCAAACGCATGAAAAGGAACGTTTTCACCAACATCCCAAAGAACAACAGAACCTTTAGGATAACCTCCACCTAAAACCCTATCCAGGTCTTCAATTCCACTAGAAAAGTAACCGTTTATGTCGGGTATAGGTTCTAGACGTTTTCGTATTTTTGGCTCCTCAAACCTATACTTTTCAAAAACCTTAAATCCTTCATGAAGAGAAAAAAGTTTTGGTGCAAAGTCTTTTTCTCTCCACCTTGTTTTTATAACCTGAAGTTTTCTTATAAATCTTCCACCTTCAATCGGATGAATACCTAAAACAATCACAGCATCAGCAATATAAGACGGCATTTCTCTTATTGCTTCCTCACCTTCAACAATTATATAGCTTGTACAATCCATTCTTCGAACAACTCTACCAAGAATGTGGTGGAGAAAAACTCTTACATCAACCTTTTTTGGGATTGTAACCTCTAAAGCATTAAAAGAATCTATAACTAGTAGGTCAGCATTTAAACTTTCAACAGTTTCAAAAATTTTGTTTGTAACCGCCTCTAAGCTTGTTTCGGTTGGGGAGGTAATATCAAGAAAAACAATCTTTTTTTCATCCTCTAACCTTTTAAAATTCATACCAAAACCTAGCATGTTTCTAAAAAAGTATTCCTTATCCTCAATAAAGGAAACATAAACACCCTTACTACCTCTTAAAGCTTGGTTGTAGAGTATAGCTGCACAATAAACAGTTTTTCCAGACCCAGGATAACCACAAACAACAACTAAGCTTCCCTTTGGAGGTTCACACACCATAAAACCATTCAACCCTCAAGAGACTTCAACAAAAAATTTAGATGTACTAAACTTTAACTTTTTTGATTAAAAAACTAAATTTTATAAACTTCTCCTGGTGAAGGTGCTACCGCCTCAAATCCAAGCTCAGCTTTAATCCATTCAGCTAAGTTTTGACAGTTTTCCCTGTTTCCATGAACAAGATAGATAATAGGGTTTCCTTTAAGATTTTTAAGCAAATCTTCCAACTCTCTTCTTCCAACATGTGATGAAAAATCAAATTTTTCAACTGTAGCCTCAACCTTTTTTGGTTTACCGTTTACAAAAATTTTCTTTTCCTCTAAAAGTCTTCTTCCAGGTGTTCCGGGTATCTGATAGCTTACAAGAAATA
>CAZAHF010000153.1:0-1788 GCA_964484995.1 uncultured Candidatus Bathyarchaeia archaeon
TTTTTTCAGATATTCTTGCACCAAAAAGTATTGATGCAAGAAACCATTCAAAAAGACTTTTAGAGTTTTTTGCTTCTAACCTAATTTTTAAGGTTTCAGAGTAGGGTTCACCAAATTCTTTCACAAGTTTTTCGATAATACTCTTTTGGTTAACCATAAACTTTCCTCGGTTAAGAACTCATAAAGGAGACATTTTAAAGTGTTTTTCAGCTATTTCTTCAAGCTTTCTAACTTCAGGTTTTCTAAAGCCTATATAGATACCGTCAATTTTTCCTCCAACCCATGTTCTTGTTTTTTGGTTTGGTAGAAGAACCATGTTAAGTATAGGTGAAACGATTTTAATTTTTCTTGGCTTAACTTCTTTAGAAGACTTATCTAAAACGATCTCAATCCCATCCTTAACTCCTTTAACAGTTAAAAATTTTCCATGTTTAGGCGGAATTAAACCGTTTAAGCTTTCATGTTCAATATCTAAATGGGTAACTCTGGCTAAAGCATAACCTTTAAGATGAATATAGACAGAAACATTCTCAAGCTTAACCTCTTCACCATCTAAACAAAGGTAAACCTCACCTTTTAAGGGTAACTTTCCCTCAGCAGGTCCTGTCAACTTTCAACCTTCTCCCCTAAAAAGAAAGTCTAACTTAACCTTTTTTGAGTGTTTTTGTTGGTTACAGCTGGGCAAAGAGGGTCTGGCTTATTAAAGTCACCATACATAGCATAGGAGCGTGCGTAACATCCACCTAAACATTTAGATTTTACTGGGCATAGGTTACATGGATTGTCAAGTTTTGGGTTTAATATGTTTTTAATAAGCTTATGGTTTTCATATTCAACCCAAACATCCTTTAGACTTCTGCCTTTTATATTGGTTAAAGCTATATCTAAAACATCACATAAAAGAATGCTTCCATCAACACCAATATCTATGGCACTCATACCTCTACAAACATTCACATAAACATTAGGTGAACTTATAAAACGTTCTGCAAAAGGCATACACCATAAATCTACAGTAACATCAACCTTAACCAGAGAATCTTCAAGAATCTTAAAAAAACTTAGAAACTCTTCCTTATCTAAAACATCAAGCCAACTTGCTTTACCAAAAGGCATTATAGGTATAAAACAATGGTAGCTTGCACCAGAATCAGCTGAAAACCTAAGAAGATTTTCAGTCTCAACATAGTTTTGCTTGTTTAAAGCAGTTACTGTTGCAAACTCAACACCAAACCTTTTAAAAAAACTAACACTTTTTTCAATAAACTTCCAGGAACCTGCTCCTCTAACTTTTTCATGAGTTTCTTTAACACCATCAACACTTAAATAAACAAAAACCCCAAGCCTACTAAGCTCTTTAACTCTTTCTTCATTTATTGTAGAACCGTTTGTTACAACGGTAACATAAATTCCAAGATTTTTTGCTTCACTCAACAAATCAAAAATATCTTTTCTTAGGAAGGGTTCTCCACCAGTAAAACTTATATGGTCTACTTCAAGCTCAGCAGCTTCACGTATAATCCTTAAACACTCATCCCTGTTAAGTTCCTCTAAACCTTTAAACCGGTAAGCGTAACAATATCTACAGTTTAGGTTGCATCTACCTGTAATAAGCCAAATAATAGAGTTAAACATTAAGTTTTAACAAGCCCTCCATAAAACCATAAGCCTACCCATTAACACTGATAGTGGTAGGTTAAAAATAAGTTTGTTGACGCCGGGGACGGGATTTGAACCCGTGCGGCTCCAATGAGCCACAGGCTTAGCAGGCCTGCGCCCTACCAGATT
>CAZAHF010000154.1:0-1755 GCA_964484995.1 uncultured Candidatus Bathyarchaeia archaeon
AAGACTTTCCGGAGACTTTGCAACAGTAGAGGTTGGTATAGAAGCCTCGTAAACAGCAACCCCCACCTCATCATCAAGACAACAAAGGTCAAAACTACTTGTACCAGGATCTATTCCTAAAGCTTTCATACAACAACCACCTGTTTCAAAAAGATTAGGGTTGAGTTGAAGTTTTAAGTTTTATTTCAGGCCGAATCTTCACAAGCTCACCTGCAAACCTCAAATTTTTCGCAGAGACAGCGGACATCAACATCCCCTGTAGTTGCTGAAACCCTTCTCGGAAGCTTTTTGCTAAAAAGCGCGCTAATTTGTTGCTAAATTGATGTTTTCATGTTAAATTTCCATGTTAGCCTTGTCGTTATCTTTATTTACTCCACCTTCAACCACACAACATCTAGATGTTAATTTCCAGAATTTAGCAACAAGCTAACGCGTTGGAGTGTAATAGTTGCCTGTTACTACATATAGAATCTCTTAAGTTATTGCAAAAGAATCAAGGTGCAAGCACATTAATCTTCTTTAAAGGAGTGGCTAAACTTTTCCCGAACCTTAAATATCTAAGGTTTAAGGTCCTTCAGAAAATAACGGCAAGCCTTCCTTTCAATAAGCAGCATTTCTACTCTTGCTACCTTTCTTTTTATGGTTAAGGAGCTTGTTTTTGAGAATAGGGCTTGGGTGAAGGCTGAGCATCCCAAATATGTAAGTGAACATTTAAGGATTAGCGATAATGAAAAAAGGTTTTTGAAATCTCGTACCATTAATGTTGAAAGAAAGTATTTTGTTGAAACCTATGAAACAAGGATAAGGACAAATGGCATTAAAGAAACCTATGCTTCTTGGAAATGCTTCAACTACATTGAAAAAATCTACAAGGTTAAAGCAATCAGGAAATAACGGTATTTTCCTTCCCCAACAACCAGAATAAAAACTCTGTATAGGCTCTAAATGTGATTTTTCCAGATGGTACGACTAACCACCCATTAAACAAGCCTGGTAGGCAAAAGTTTTTGGTTAGTGTTTGGGACTTTGGTGCCGTTCACCCTCAGAGTGAACGTTCATATTATCTGTGTAACGATCATCCTGTAAAGATGAGACCCTTGCTTAGCCAGAGCAATTTTACAGGTTTATGGTGAGTTTCCTGTTTTGGATCCTATGGCTGGTGTTGGTACTACTTTGGTTGAAGCCATGTTTTTGGGTATGGATGCTGTTGGTGTTGAGTATGAGCAAAAATTTGTGGTCCAAGCCAATAAGAACATCAAACACATAAAGAAACTGTTTCCAGATAAAAAGCTTGGTAGGACTGTCTGCATTAAAGGTGATGCTAGAAATTTATCTTGTTTGGATGCAACTCCGAACCATACTTATATAGTAGCTTCTTTCGACAGATTCAAACCAACTCTTAACATCCTTTCTAAACACGTTAACCACATCGCAGAGAAAGTCTTCCTGTTGAAATTCTCTAAACTTGGAGGAATTTAGCAACATCTCCTTAAACTTCGGTTTTTCTGTAACCGGTTTTACAAGCTTTACCAAACCTGTAAGGGGAAGTTCTTTTGGAAGCTCAATTCCACGTTTCCTGAAAACTTCAAGAACCTCTTTGGGAACTGGTTTTCCGTCAACCTCAAAGGTTTCAAGGTAGCCGTTTTTATCTACTTCATATTTTACTGTGGGCATGTTTTTAGCTTCCTCCAGGTTTTCTTAGTGCCTCTATTGCTTGGGTTATGTTTAGCTTTGGCTCTAGGGCTTCAAGTGTTG
>CAZAHF010000155.1:0-1739 GCA_964484995.1 uncultured Candidatus Bathyarchaeia archaeon
GATGTTTCAGGGGTTATGTTAAATAAAAACATGGTTGCAGTTTTAAAGGTTGATATGTTTGTAGATAAAACAGATATGCCTCCTGGTATGAGTTTTTTCCATGCCGGCTGGAAAGCTATGGTTATGAGTATAAGTGATTTTGCGGCTAAAGCAGTAAAACCTCAAGCAGCTCTTATAAGTTTAGGTTTACCCTCAACCCTAAACAGGAGAAAAATAAAAGAAATTGGTTTAGGTTTAAGTAAAGCCTCAACCAGATATGGGTTTAAAATTCTTGGTGGAGATACAAATGAAGCCTCAAACCTAACAATTGCAACCATACTTTTTGGTGTTTCTAAAAAGAAAAACATTGTTTTAAGAAGTGGAGCTAAGGTTGGAGATTTGGTTGCTGTTTCAGGTAGGTTTGGTAAAACAAGCTCTGGACTAAAAATTTTGCTTGAAGGTATGGAAGCCCCTCATAGTCTAAAAGAAAAACTATTAAAACAGGTTTATATGCCTCAGGCTAAGCTTAGTTTAGGATTAAACCTAAAAAAGGTTGGAGTAACCTCAGCAATAGACTCAAGTGATGGGTTGGCATGGAGTCTTCATGAATTATCTAAAGCAAGTAATGTAGGGTTTGTTTTGGATAAAGTGCCGATTGCTAGAGAAGCAAAAATTTTTGCTAGGATAAACAGGTTGGATCCTTTTGAATTAGCATTTTATGGTGGAGAAGAGTATGAGTTGGTTGTAACTATAAATCCAAAAAAGTTTAGTAAAGCACCAGAAAGTTTAAGAAAAAAATTTTTGGTTATTGGGGAGGTTGTAAAAGAGAAAAAAATTGTTTATGTTAGGAAAAACGTTGAAAAAAGGGTTGAGGCTAAAGGCTGGGAACACTTCACTAAGCAATAACACATTTATCTTTTAGCTTCTAATTATTCACCTAAGCATAGTAAAAGCTTAGGGATTAAAGATGCTTATTCAAGAAGAAAAAATTAAGGGGATAAAGGCCCCTCCACCCCATAAAAGAATCTTAAAGTTAGCTGTTTCACCAGACACTATTGGAAGCAAAAACATTTCTGTAGGCTTATCAATCATACCACCAGGAAGTTCAAGTAATCCTCATATCCATAAGGGGGAAGAAGAAGTCTTCTATGTGGTTTCGGGAAAAGGAAAAGTTATGCTTAACAGAAAAAAATTCAACATAAAACCAGGCACATTTATCTATGTTAAACCAGGAACCTTACATCAACTAATAAACACAGGAAGAGAGGTTTTAAAGGTTCATTGGGCAGAATCTCCACCTCATGTTACATCAACTCTTTATAGGGTACATAAAATCCCCAAACCAAAAACTACAAGTAAAAAGTCAGCTAAAAAGAAAAGGTAGGTATGCTTAAACTAAACTACCACAAACTATTTTTTCCACACATTCATAACTCTAACAATCTGGATTGACCAAACATTTTCATCTTTTTCAAGGTTTAATTGAATCTCCCTAATTTTTTCCTCAGATTCTGTTTCGATTCTGGCTAAGATATCGTATGCTCCATAAATTTCGTAGACATCCTTTACCTCACTATGCTTTTTTAGTTTTTCTATGGTTTCTTGGTCTGTTCCAGCTTTTACTGTTAGAAGAATAAAAGCAGTTATCATCTCAGGAATCAACCTAAAACATTTAGGTTGTTACAGTATACTTTTCAATAACTATCATCGTTATGGAAGACCTAACCTTATCAAGCTTTCTAAGTTTAAGGTCAACAGTC
>CAZAHF010000156.1:0-1735 GCA_964484995.1 uncultured Candidatus Bathyarchaeia archaeon
TCAGCCCAAAACAGTTTTACTGGTGGTTAGAGATGGGGAGCCGCTGTTCAGCCATCCTTCTAACCATGCTTCTACTGGCAAGCATTACGGCTTTCCAGTCCGCTCTAGTTGTATATGCTCAACAGGAAACTGGGCAGCCTAAACCGCCGATTGTTGAGGAAACTAAGCCTGAAGCTGAAATTCTCATCAACGAGGTTGAATTTAACCCTCCAGAGGGGCAGGCTATATGGGTTGAGCTTTACAACCCCGGCGATAAGCCTGTAAAGCTTTCAGGCTGGATGCTTGTAAACTATAGGCTTGAAGTCTACGAGCTTCCGGATGATGCTCGGATTCCGGGTAAAGGTTTCTATGTTGCCCTCCCACCCAGAAACTGGCTTAACCCTGAAGGAGACATTGTAATCCTTCTGGATAGCCGTGGGGTTGAGGTTGACAGAACACCGCTACTAAAAGATACAGCTGGAGACGGTAGAACATGGCAGAGGGTTTACGATGGAGCAGACACAGAGACGGAGGCAGACTGGAAGTTTACCGAAAACACCCTATACGGCTCAAACGGTGAAGGCGAAGTTGTCTCAATATGGCCCTTCAACCTAAAATACTGGACCATAAACCTACCCTACCACATAGTCGGACAGGTTCTCCCGAAAAGGGAAGATGTAACCGTAACCGTGAAAATTGAAGGTTTAGGGATAGGGGGAGAAAGGATTCCGGTTGAGATTGCACAGGTAACAATTTTAAGTTAGAAGATAACAAAACTATTTCATGGTGTCTGAATTGAATGAAGGTAAGGTTCCAGTATACATCTCACAGCAACTCTATGAGAAGATAAAAGCCCGTGTTGAAGCAAGCAATGGTGAATTCAAAAATGTTGAGGAATATGTGGAATTTGTTCTTCAAGAGGTAGTTAAGGAGGAGGAGCCTGAAGAGGTTTACACACCTGAGGAGGAGGAGGAAATTAAAAGAAGGCTTAGAAGCCTAGGATACCTTTAAACCCAATAAATCCAGGCCAAAAATGGAGAGAAAGTTCTATAAGGGAGATGTATGGTATAAAGTGTGGATGTTTCTCTATAACCTAAACACATTAAACATTAGTTAGAATGTTAGGTTTGGTTTAGGTTACTGGTTCTTTTCCGTATATTAGTTTTATGTTTTGTTGTTTTGTTGCTGTTTTTAGGTGGTCTAGTATTTGTTTTGGTGTGTTTGCTATTGCTAATATTTTTAGGGTTGTTTTTTTGCCTGTTACTTTTTCAGCTATTTCTATTCTTTTTTGGAGTTTTTCTAGTTCTCTTCTAGCCTCATCTAAGTCTTTTATGTATAGTGTGACTTTTCCAACTGTTAATGGGTTTTCACAGAATATGTTTATCTCATATATTTCACCGTTAAAAAGTAATGGTTTTCTTTTAACCTCAGCATCCGGGTAACCCATATCTTCAAGCATAAGCTTTACAAGTGAGGCTGTATAGTCTTCTAAGGTTACACCTAAAGCTCTACCAAAACTTTCAAATGAAACCCTAAGCCTCCTCTGGTCTTCACGTAAACCTTTAACCTCAACCCATAATTTTCTAACTTCTTCCCAAAGCCTATTCTGGTTTTCCCAAAGTTTGTTTTGTCCTTCTTCTAATCTGTCAAGTCTTTTAAGTATCTCTGATAAACCTAGATAGCCTGCTACAGTATAGCGAAATTCCACATCCTTCTCTAAAAGCTCCAAAAACTCCTTTTTAAGCTTCTCAACCAA
>CAZAHF010000157.1:0-1710 GCA_964484995.1 uncultured Candidatus Bathyarchaeia archaeon
GTTACATGTTGGTGGGCCGGGCAGGATTCGAACCTGCGACCACCACCTCGTAAGGGTGGTATCATAACCACTAGACCACCGGCCCAAAGCCAGTTACACTTATACTTAAACTGTTTATCTACATTTATGTTAAGGTTTAGAACCAAAACTTATTTATTATGTTTTAATTCTCCTTGTTGTTGTGGTTGTTTTGGACGAAAAAGTCCAAGATTTTATTAAAGAATACAATCAATTTCTGATAACAAGCTTTAGCAAAGTTTTTCCTTTAGTTGTTGTTGAAGGTAGAGATGTTTTTGTTTATGATTTAGAGGGTAGGAGATATCTTGATTTTTGGGCTGGGATAGCAACCGTAAATTTAGGTCATTGCAATCCTAAAGTCCAAGAGGCTGCCAAAAAGCAGATGGAGAGACTTGTTCATATAGCTTCCTATGCATATTATACGATTCCACCACTAAATCTAGCAAAAAAGCTAGCTAAGATAGCTCCATTTACTCCATGTAAGTCTGTTTTTTGTACTAGCGGCTCTGAAGCAATAGAAGTTTCGGTAAAGATAGCAAAAAGATTTACAAAAAAACATGATATATTATCGCTTTACGGCTCATATCATGGAAGAACCTATGCAGCTCAAACAGTTAGTAGTACCCCTGGAAGCTATCGTAAATCTTATGTTGTTGGACCATACTTACCAGGTTTTGTTCATGCCCCAGCACCCTACTGTTACCGTTGTAGTCTTGGATATGAATATCCAGCATGTAATATTCAATGTGCAAAAATTCTTGAAGACCTCATAAACTTTGCAACAACAAGGGAAGTTGCAGCATATATTGCAGAACCAATACTTGGCGTTGGAGGAATAGTAACCCCGCCAAACGAGTATTTTCAGGAAGTAAAAAAGGTTCTTGACAAGTATGGTATTCTTATGGTTTTGGATGAGGTTCAAACAGGTTTGGGTAGAACAGGAAAAATTTGGGGTGCTGAAACTTACAACATTAAACCAGACATAATCGTGTTGGCAAAAGCTCTTGGAAATGGTTGGCCTATTTCAGCCGTTCTTACACGTGTTGACGTAGGCGACTCGCTTGAAGTTGGAGACTATTTTGCAACATGGGGGGCACATCCCGTTATGTGTGCAGCCGCAGAAGCAACTATCGATTACCTTATAGAGTTTAAACTTTGGGAAAACGCTGAAAAAATGGGAGCTTTAATGTTAAAAGGTTTAAAGGAGTTTGAGGAAGGGTTTGAGGTTGTTGGTGATGTTAGAGGTAGAGGTTTAATGATTGGTGTAGAAATAGTGAGGGATAAGAGAAGCAAAGAACCAAACGCTGAAACTGCACTTAAAATTAGGGAGGTTTGCGCTAAAAATGGGCTTCTTGTAGGTTTAGGTGGTTGGTGGAATAATGTTTTAAGAATCCAGCCACCGTTAACAGTTAAAGAGGAACATATTGAAGAAGCCTTAAACATTTTTGAAAAAACACTTAAAGAGGTTAGAGAAATTTAGGGGTTAACAAAAAAAATATGTGCCACATAAATCACACCCAGCAAAACAAACTTTAAACCTGCAAAAATTTACTTGTAAATGTAAATCCATAAATAAAACGTCTAAAGTACACCTTTATTTTCTAGATTTTTATGTGTACATAAGTAACTTTGGATATGGTTAAGGTAGAAGTAGAGTTTACGTGTTTATTTACAAAACCTTTGACTAAAACT
>CAZAHF010000158.1:0-1657 GCA_964484995.1 uncultured Candidatus Bathyarchaeia archaeon
TTGACCTCCCATTTGAGGGAGATAAGGTTGAGCAGGGTAAAGCTTTTGCAACCCTAGAATCCGAAAAATGGGTTGGACAAGTTCCTGCTCCTGTTTCAGGTGAGGTTATTGCTGTAAACAACGAGCTTCTTGACAACCCAAAACTTATAAACGAGGACCCCTATGGGAAAGGCTGGTTTATAAAAATTAAGCCTTCAAACCTTGAGGAAGAGTTAAAAAAGCTTGTTCATGGTGTAGATCAGATTAGGGAGCTTATCCAGAAGAGTATCCAAAAATACCAGAAATAGTCTTAACTTTCCCCGTCTAATATATGGTTGGAGGAGATAGGCTTTGATAACCATAATTGGTTCCGGAAGAGTTGGTGTTAGTGCTGCAACCTACCTGGCTGTTAAAGAGGTAGACGATATTCTTTTAATCGATATTGTTGAAAACCTTCCTCAGGGTAATGCTTTAGACCTTGCTCATGCTGCAAGTATTCTAGGGTTAAATGTTGACATTAGGGGGAGCAACGACTATAAGGATATGGAGGGAAGCGACCTTATAATTGTTACAGCTGGTTTTCCAAGAAAGCCTGGAATGACTCGTGAGGAGCTTGTTGCTAAAAATGCTGGTATTGTGGTTGATATAGCTAAAAACATTTCTACCTATGCTCCAAACTCTATTGTTCTTTTAACAACAAACCCTCTTGATGCTATGGCATACCTAATGTATAAAAGGCTTAGATTCCCACGTGAAAAAGTAATCGGTTTTAGTGGAGTTTTAGATTCTGGTAGACTAAAATATTATGCGTCTAAAAAGCTTGGAATAAGCACCGAAGGAATATTAGCTGTGGTTTTAGGTCAACATGGAGAAAACATGTTTCCAGTTCCTAGACTAAGCACAGTTTACGGTAAACCGTTAACAGAGCTTTTAAGCAAAGAAGAGGTTGACGAGATTGTTAAGGAAACAATTCAAGCTGGAGCCACCGTGACAAAGCTTAGAGGTTTTAGTAGTGACCATGCTCCTGGGGCTGGTGTTACTATTATGGCCGAATCTATAAAAAAGGATTTGAAGAAGGTTTTTCTTGCCAGCGTTTATTTAGATGGTGAGTATGGGGTTAAGGATACTGTTGCATGTGTTCCTGTGGTTTTAGGTAGGAATGGTGTTGAAAAAATTGTTGAGTTGCCTTTAACAGAGGATGAGAAAAAAGGTTTTATGGAAAGTGTTGAAGCTATTAAAAGAAATATAAGCCAAATACCCAAAGAACTTCTCTAAACAAATAAACAAAAAATTATTTTTTAGGTTACAATTTTTTCAAGTTTACCAAGCTTTTTAGCCCTATAAAGCTCTAAGGCCATCTCGTCACCTAGACTTAAAAGGCTTCTTATATTTTGCGTTTGCATATTGGGAGCCTATACCCTGATGAACGTTTGTTCCACCACCATGTCTAACAGCAACATCCTGAGTTTTTGGAACAAAATCGTATAGGATTTGTCCACTAGCATCATAAACACCCTGAGAAACAGCCCCAACCAAAGGTTGTTTTTCAAAGGTTATCAGGGTTTGAATACAGTAAGCACCAATCATACTTAATTTTTTATTTAAGGAAAGTTTGCTAGTCAACTTAAAGCTAGTTTAAGATTCGCTAAATGTTTAACTTTGCTATGGAAATTTCTTC
>CAZAHF010000159.1:0-1645 GCA_964484995.1 uncultured Candidatus Bathyarchaeia archaeon
CTACGCTATTAAATAGGAAGTGGAATTCTTTTGGAATTGTTAGTCTAAGGGTTTTCCCGATTCTGACAATTTTTATAAATTTACCCATTTTACCTTTTTTACCCTTTTTACCTAATTGTTAAATTGTCAGATTGTTAATCTGACACCGAAAATTTGGTTTTTTATGTTTTGCTTCGGGTTATCATTCCTGTTAAATGTCCTATAAGCATTAATAGGAAGCCTAAAATTGTAGGTTCAAATTGTCCATGCTGCATATAATACATTATTAGTAATGTTAGAAGTATGAGAAGGCATGTAAGGTTTGTTAGGAAGATGTTTTTAGCTTTAAAGCTAACTTTTCTTCTTTTTTCCCTGCTTATTTTTCTAAACTCTAAAAGTTTATCTATTTCCTTTAACATGGTATGCATCCTTAACCTTTAAAAGAAAATCGTTTAAAGGTAAATCTGAAACTAAACTTTTAAAGGCAAAATCTTCCCCTGTTTTTTCAAAGCTCATCTTGTTAAACTCATTTTCAATAATTTTAACTTTCCTAATCTCCTTAATACAGCCTATAGGAATAGCTACCTTATAATATTCAGTTAACCCTCTTTCACTTGTAATTATCAGTTTACCCTTAACTAGGTCAACAACAAACCCTACATCAACAATTTCAGCATAAGGGTCTTCCCTAAAAGCTTTAGCATCCTCCCAAACAACTAAAACTAGGTCTCCTTTTCTAAGCTTTTTAACTTTCTCCAAAATTCTTCTAAAATCTTGAAGGTTTTCAGCCATCTTCAACAACCATTTTACCTTTTTCAGGAAAAGGTTCAACAGTTTTTAAGCCTACATAACGTTTAAAATCAACATTTCCAACAATTTTTGGCAAGAATAGGTAGCAGCTATAGGAGGCTGTTTTTCTGCTATTAATTTTAAAGTAAATTGGGTAAGATTGGAGATTATGTGTCATAGCAACAATATTCATAAAGTTTTCCTGAATTTTTTGACAATACTCTCCTAAATGTTGGATACTCTTAATTTCTCCATGTTTAACCATAAAATCTTGAAGATAGTACTCCCTTAGATTTAGGTTGCTTAAACGCCTAAAATTGTAGATTAACCCATCAGTTAAAAAGCATAGTAAAAAGCTTTTAGGTTGATAATTTTCAAAAAACTTTTTTACCTGTTTTGCAGGTGAACCATAAGCATCAAAATCCACATGAGTTATAGGTTCATCCCTGCTAAGATTTTTCTCAAGAAATTTTAGGTTATCCATGTTGTAAAATTCGATTTCACATTTACCTTCAAACTCTGAAAGATTCTCTTTTAAAACTTTAAAATACTTTTCACTTTTCTCAACACAAATAAGCTTTTCACATCCATGTTTAGCGTAAAGCCATGAAAGATAACCTTTACCTGCAAACAAATCTAAAACAGTTTTTCTTGGAAACATTAGATAGGTTTGCATTCTAAGGTTAACCTTATCCTCATCAATTTCCCAGCTTAAAGATTTACCATCTAAGCCAACATAACTTGGACCTTTAAAAAGTCTTTTAGGAAGCTTCCAGCGTGAAGCATACAAGCCAAGCATAATCAATCAACCATGCATGGATGAACATATCTGGGAGCTAAAATAACTTCACCACGCTTAACATTAGTTAAAAAATAA
>CAZAHF010000160.1:0-1640 GCA_964484995.1 uncultured Candidatus Bathyarchaeia archaeon
ATGGGTCTGATGGACGTTTTGTAGAGCTGGAGGCTACCGTGGATACAGGTGCAACCTTCACTAAAATCCCTGAATCCGTAGCTTCAGAGCTGGGGCTTGTTAGCTGTTGTTTGTTTTTTGTTTCTTTTGTATTTTTTTGTGGCCTCTTAGGGCTATGATGTAGGCGTTGGCTGTGTGGACATCTATGCCTAAGTCTTCTGCTATGATGTAAGACATTTATATATACTCCAACCACATAAACCCTCTTGTTAAGCCGACCCCGATGAGGATGACGAAGGGAATGAGCATAAAATGAACCCAAGTTCGATGGAAGGGAGTACCCGGACAGAAAAACCATAAAGCAAGTCAGCGATAGGGTGCTCCCGAAGTCGGGCTTGGAAGATAAAAACCCGTAATGAAAGTTCCGCTACAAAAACACCAAAAGCTACAAAAGTAGCGGAAAACTGGAACGGCTTCATAGCCAGTATTGAGAAGTGCTGTTGTTTCAACAGTTATGTCTGCTTTCTTATTCACTATTTTTGCTTTTACTCTTACAGCCAACATCCTCAATCTCTACAAGCTTACCCAACCTTTCAACCTCGACAAGCCTACCAAGCTTTTCAGGCTTCAAAAGCACAAACACCAAAATAGATAGAGCCAAAGACACCATTTAAGCTTTGGTTCTGCCTAGTAGCTTGTTAGGGTTGGTTCAGCTTGAAGAGCAACATTAAGCCCTCCTTTTAAACTCTGAACAGCAAAAAGATATGTTGGTGGTGAGAGCTTGAGTCAGCCATCTAAACCCTCCCTAGATAAAGCCAAGCTCCTAGATTTTGAAACCGAAAAAGAAGAGTGGAACGTCTACAGACTTGAGGATGGAACGATAGTAAAGGTTAAAGCTGCCTTAGCCAATGCCAGGCTCCGCGTCAACGAGAAAGGTGAACCAATCCCAAACCCCGACGGAACACCACAATACGAGTTCCAGTTTGAAACAAAGGTCAGAGTCCTCCCGGAAAACAGGATAATAACCGTCGTCAAACCACCAGAAAAGAAACCTCAACCACCCGGAATGTACGGGTAGGTAGTGTAATGAAGCGAGTCAAACAAAAATTAAGCTTTTACTGCTATTACTGCTATCTTAATCTCTCGGTCTGTATACAATCTTTATATACATTGCTTGTATACATTATTCTGGTGTTTGCACTTGGCCGTTATCTCCGTAAGAGTTAAGAGGGAACTTAAAGAGGAAGCTGAGAAGCTTAATGTAGACCTAAGAAGTGTGGTTGAAAAAGCGTTGGAGGAAGAGATTTTAAGGAGGAGAGCTGAACTCCTAAAATCTAAGATCGATGAAACGTTAAACGCCATGAAAAACTTGACGGTTGAAGACTGGGTAAAGGCGGTGAAAGAAACACGTCGGGAAAGGTAAACCTGAACCAGAACTATTTGGTAGATGCATCAGCCCTATACCCGCTCATACTAAATTTTCGTGAAAAAGTTTTTACAGCATCAAAAAAGCTTAAAATTCTTGACCTAACCTTTTACGAAGTTGGAAATGTTCTATGGAAACATTACAGGAAAGGTAAAATAAAAAACCTTGACGTAACTGCGGGGTTCTGTTAAGTTTTTGATGACTTAACTTCCCCTTCATTGCTTCTTGGGTTTGC
>CAZAHF010000161.1:0-1624 GCA_964484995.1 uncultured Candidatus Bathyarchaeia archaeon
TCTGGATAGGACGTTGGCCTCCGGAGCCAAAGGTCGCGGGTTCAAATCCCGCCGGACCCGCTCATTTAAAGAGAGAGTCTTAATTCTAAAAACATTTGAACTAAATTTTTTCTAAGCTTTATTTTCCCTTAAATTATTGGTGTAAGTTTTGGTAGAGGTACTCCTTTTGATGTATCCATTTCCACTATGTGTAGGTTTGTTCTGGGTTTGATTCCGTAGAAAATTAGAGCTCCATATTTTCTTGTTAATTTTAAGTGTACATCTGCAACTGCACTTAACATTTTAGATAAATCGGCATAACCAGGTTTAAGTATCACTATACCTAAGCTTTTCTTTTCTCTAATTCTAGTAGCATCAATATTCCATATGTTTACAGCAGCCTCCTTACCATAATAAGCTATTAGGGAGTCGGCTCCTGTAATACGTAGTACTGGCTGACCTGTTGTAGCCATTAGCTCCTCCTCAATTTTAAGGTATTTTTGGTAGTCTTCTTTGATGTTTTTTGTTTTAAATGTAGCTATGTAGGGTTCCTTTGGTACATCAAAAGATTCCGGGATACATACTCTTAGAAGCCTATTAAGCTCATCATCCGTAAACTTTGCTTCCATACATCTCTCTTTTATAATATTATGGTCAACTCCTGCTGAGGGGATTATCATAACTGCTCTTCCATTTGCCAGAAAATTCCAAGGTGTAGGGCTTAAGATTAGGTGGTATTGTGATGTTGAAACAGGTTCGCCAACCTCAAAAAGTACAAGTGACCCTTCTGGGAAACCTCCCCCCAGTAAATTATCTAAATCTTCTGATCCTGTGGAGAATTTTTTGGGTGGGTCAGGAGTAGGCCTAAATCTTTCTCTGTTTTTTATTGGTTTTGGTTTAAAAGGCGGAAAAGCCTTAAACCCATTACTTAACGTAAATGTGACTGTTCTTTCTGTTAGTCGGGTGCCTCTAACTTTTCTAATCTCCATACTTCTGTATATCCGTCTATACAACTCTCCCACTTTAAGCACAATAACCCCATCAGCCATGAACTCTTCTATACCTAAACCTGTTCGTTTTTCTCCAAAGGGAATTTCTACAATCATTAGTGTTGTACATTTAGCTTGATTGATAATTTTGCTTATGATTGTATGAAGTGTTATTCTTATGTCTACTGGTTTCTCAAAGGCTTGAATAATAGCTGATAGGGAGTCTATAACAAGCCGTTTAGCATTTAACTCAAGAACTTCCTCTAAGATTCTGCTTAAAATAGAGGAAAAGCCATCCTCTCTTAATGTAGCTAAGTCAAGATACACAAATTTCTTTTCTTTCTCAAGTTTTCTAAAATCAAAACCAAGGTTTTCCATGCTTCTACAAAAAGACTCATAGCTTTCTGTGAAACTCACATAAACACCAGTATCACCATAATCAACAGCTCCACGGTAAAGAAAATGAGCTGAAAAGATGGTTTTCCCTGTACCAGGGTTTCCAGCAACCAAAATTAAGCTTCCACGTGGAAATCCTCCTTCAACTACAGCATCCAACCCATCTATTCCTGTTGAAACTCTTTCAAAACTCACATAAATCCCCCTAAAAAATAAGATAGGATGTCTCTTTTTCCACCACACATGTCTTTTCCACTACT
>CAZAHF010000162.1:0-1607 GCA_964484995.1 uncultured Candidatus Bathyarchaeia archaeon
TTTCCCTTATACTCCGGTTTAAGCACTATCAAGGCTACGGGTCTCTCACCCCACTTTTCATGGGGAACACCTATTACTGCTACCTCGGATGCTGCTGGATGTCTTAAAAGTAAATCTTCAAGGGTTATAGTTGAAATCCATTCACCACCACTCTTAACAACATCTTTAGCTCTATCAACAATTTTTATGTATCCATCCTCATCCATTGTTGCTATATCACCTGTATGCATCCAGCCACCAGCCCAAAGCTCAGCGGTTCTTTGAGGATCCTTATAATATTCTTTTGTTAGCCATGGAGCCCTAACAACAATTTCACCCATTTCCTTTCCGTCTTTTTTTATGTCTTTTCCTTCTTCATTAACAACTCTAAGATTAACCAGGGGGATGGGTAAACCAGTCTTGATGTATTTGTCTATTTTAGCATCCTCAGGTAGGTTTAATAGGTTTCTTTTAAGGAAAGCTAGAGTTAACCATGGACAAGTTTCAGTTAACCCGTAAGCTGCTATAGCATCTATACCAATACCACGTACACGTTCACAAAGAGTCCTTGGGAAAGGTGCTCCACCAACAGTAACTTTTAAACCCTTTAAATACTCCTTATACTTTTCAAAATCTGGATGTTTTAAGATCATGTCTAAAACAGTAAAAACCATGCCAGTAAACGTTACCTTCTCTCTTTTTACCAGTTCAAGAAAAATTTTTGGATCAAAAACCCCCGGATAAACCTGTTTCATTCCTGTTAGGGTGGCTGCGTAAGGTAATCCCCAAGAATGAACATGATACATAGGAACCACATGTAATACTGTGTCATAATGAGAAACCCTTAGATAACTACCTAACATTATACACACGCCTAGAGTATGAAGCACATTTTGTCTGTGAGTAAAGTAGACACCTTTTGGAAGACCTGTTGTGCCTGTTGTATATCCCATGGTTGCCATAAGATCTTCATCAAATTCTGGGAATTCATAGTTTGATGAAGCTGAACCTAGAAGTTCTTCATATTCATAAAGTGGTTTAATTTTTGTTTGAGGTATCTCCTTTTTATCGGTTAGGATAACATAAGTCTTTATTTTTTTAAGCTTTTCATGAATAGCCTCAACTATTGGAAGAAATGTTTCGTTGAAGAATAAGATTTCGTCTTCTGCATGGTTAATTATGTAGGTAATTTCTTCAAGTGAGAGTCTGGGGTTAGCTGGATGTAGAACAGCCCCTATACATGGAACAGCAAAATAAAGCTCCAGATGTCTGTGAGTATTCCAGTCTAGAGTTGCAACCTTTGTGCCTTGTTTAACACCAAAACTCTCAAGAACATTAGCAAGCTTTTTAACACGCTCATAAAGCTTAGTATAAGTATATCTGTAAAGGTCCCGGTAAACAATTTCACCTTCAGGAAAAACTTTAACACCATATTCCAAAATTTTGGTTAATGTTAATTGATACTCGTAGGAAGCCAAATATCCCCCACCTCAAATACTCTCTACTCTATACCTAAATCTTCTAGTTGAAACTGATAAAACTTTTTAGAAGCTAAAAACGCTTGGAAGAGTTTTTGCTATTGTGTTTTTTTGGATTTCTGTTGTTCCTTCGTAGATTTCTGTTATTTT
>CAZAHF010000163.1:0-1563 GCA_964484995.1 uncultured Candidatus Bathyarchaeia archaeon
GGTTTTTGGGCTTCTGAGTATGAGTCATCAAAGAGAGGTTCGTTAAGCAGCCTATATCCTCAAAACCAGAAGACTAGAACTTCATTGCTAGTTGTTCTTTCTTAAACTTATCAAGAGAGTGGAGAATAATAAAAGGCAGGCTGATATAGATTGTCCTTTACTTTCCAGTAAGGTTAAATTTCCTCAGTAACCAGTAAAGAATATGGTGTGTAGGGAATGCTTGAAAGTGTAGACCTGAAGGAGTTTTGTGGTGTTAGAAGATGCGAAAAACCCATAAGATTACATAAGTTTACTGTGTTGATAGGTCCAAACAACTCAGCTAAAACAACCACACTTATTGCCCTTTTTCTGCTTCCATATCCTAAGAGTCATTGTTTTGGTAAGTCCTATAACTTACCGATTATAGAAACACCCAAACATTCATTCTTATGGAAATTTCTTCGTAAGGATGCTCAATCTCTTATTTACCGTTATAGCGGAAGTGGTGAAGGGTTTTATGTTTTTAATAAAAGTAAAATAAAAATTGAAGCATTACCTTCTGGCGAATTTAAAGTTACATCTGATAGCCAGACAGATGATAGCGTTGTAAAGTCTCTTGGTTTTGAAGATGTTTCCACAATTGCAAGGCACACTATACTAATACCTAATGCAGATACTTTTAGAGAAGAGTTAGAAAAGAGGCTGGTTGATCGTTGGGAAGTTGTAGAAAAAACTGGTGCTCATGTCAGAATTATAAGAAATCTCGTTTCAAGAAATGTTATTGAAGATAAGTTTACAGAGATAAGTCTGAGGCGGAACGAGCTGGTTGTTAGGAAAGAGCTTTCAAAAGAAGATATAGCTCATATTAAGTTGAAAGATTTAGGTGATGGTGTTAAAAAGTTTCTGATTAGCGCTCTTTGGCTTGAGACTGTTAAACCTAATATGGTTTTATGGGATGACTTAGAGTCCTCGGCTCATCCAAGCTTAGTGAAGGAAATCATTGAATGGTTAAGTGGATATAATTGGCAAGTAGTAGTTTCTACACATTCAATAGATGTTTTACGGGAGGTTGTTTTAGCAGAGCCAGAAGATACTATAGTTCTTGCATTAAGAAAACTATCCGACGACACACTTACATACAAAGAGTATACTTTAGATGACCTAGAAAAAATGCTTGAAGTCAGTTTGGATGTAAGAAAACTTGTAGGTTGAGCTTATGCGCTTCTCAGGTCAGTACATAAAAGGTGAAGAAGATAGTCAAGTATTTGTTGTGCTTTGAAATGGGGTTCGTGAAGAGAAGGTATTAAGATATCTTGCACCTAAATTTAACGGTTCCAAGTATATACTGTCATATACACCTTCACCCTTATCCATTAAACCAGAAAAGAGAACAGGAATCTCTGCTATCGAAAATTTAGTGAGAATTCTTGTGATTGGTGGTTTTAAGGTAAAGCAAGCCTTATTCCTTGTTGATAGGGAGCATGTCTCAAGCTTAGATTTTATGGTTAATGAGATTCAGAGAAAGTATGGTTTTAATGTTGAAAAAGTTAAGATTCTTAGGGAAAATGTGGCAGGAATATTTCG
>CAZAHF010000164.1:0-1547 GCA_964484995.1 uncultured Candidatus Bathyarchaeia archaeon
TGTTATATCCACGTTTCTCAGCTATTTTCACAATTCGACTAAAGACCTGTTGAGGGGTTCACGGTTGGTAGATTTTCATAGAAATTGGTAAGTTTTTGTTACCAACCGTTTCCCCATCATCGCCCTTAAACGGGCTATTAGGGCTTTCGGGGTAACCCCTAAGCCCCACATCTGAAGGTTCAAAACGGCTATAATATCTCTGTCTGCAATAAATCCACATTTCTTGCACTTCATTAGCCTGCCCTCATAGGTCGCCATGCGACCAGAGCAGAGAGGGCAGGCTTTAGAGGAATTTTTCGGATTAATGTATTTCACAGGTAGGTCAAGCCACTTAAGCTTATACTCGAGCATGAATTGGAATTGTCTGGCGTTCCACTTCGAAAGTTTACGGTTGAGGTCTCTAGATTTATTTAAAATTCTACTCTTGATATTCTTTAGGTTTTCAAGTAATGCTCCGCTCTTTAAATCGGCTAACTCTCTGGTTATCTTGGTTGTTAATTTGTGCATGAGGTCTTTAGCTCTGTTCTTTTCTCTCTTAGAATATTTTTTCATTAGACGATTAGCAGTTTTAGGCTTGTGCTTGGAAAATTTTTGTATTTTCTTCCTCTTCTTCTCGTAAATTCTGTGAAAATGATACAGCTTTTTAAGGTCATACCTAATGATGTTTCCATTGATTAGAGCTGTTATGTTTGTTAGGTTGACGTCGAATGAAGCCCAGCGTTTGGGTTTGACGTTTTTCACAAGCTTCCTAAATGTGATTATGAGCTCACTTTCCGTTAGAAGTAGCCCTCCGATGGAGTCGAAGTCTTTTGGCAGATACTCATATTTTCTTAAATCAACTTCTAGGTATCTTCTTCTTGGCTCGATGCTTATCTTGAGAAGCCCATTTTTGTAGCTGAATAGAGTGTTCTTAATGTAAACCGTTCTCCTCGTTATTTTTGGCTTAGATTTAGCTTTTCCCCGATTGTATAGTTTTATCCAACCCTTAACCAATCCTATGATTGAGTTTATAGCTGAGTCAATGTAGTGTTTTGAGTATCTCCAATCCTTTAAAAGGTCGTTCCTCAGCTTCCTCCTATCTTCAGCTTTGAAGTTCAAGTGAGCCTTTCCAGTTTGAGAGTAAGCAACGTGGTTTAGCACCTCTCTTAAAGCTTTCCTCTTCACTTCAAAATATGCTTCTATTAGGTCTCTTGGAGCTTCTATAGGAACCTTATATGATTTAATCGCTTCCTCCTTCAAGTATCTTCCTCACCTCTGACTCAGGTATTCTATATCTCCCACTTGGAAGCTTTACTGCTCTAATCTTACCCTCCTTAATCCACTTAACAACGGTGTGCCTATCAACTCCAAGAATCTCAGCAACTTCACCGCTTCTCAACATTCTCTCCTTTCTCTCCATATCAACCACAAATACCAAAACAACAAAACAAATATATAAATCCATCTAAGGTGTAACTGCTTCGCTAGGCGTATAAAACTCACCGTGTTTATGAGGGTTATCTCTTGTCAAATGGCCCCAGCAAAAAACACATTTGAGATAACAACCA
>CAZAHF010000165.1:0-1508 GCA_964484995.1 uncultured Candidatus Bathyarchaeia archaeon
AGAAGAAGCCTCAAAAGGCAGAATCCCTCTTGTAAAACTAAAACTCTAGGAATGCAAAAAATTTTTAGGTTTAAACCTTTATTTAGGAAGTAAAAGTTCAAGTTAAGTTGGGGGAAAGAAAATTAGAAGGTGAGCTTTGTTGATTAGTCTTGATGAAATACGTGAAACAGTTAAGAGATATAAGAGTCCTATAGGGATAGTTTTAGGTTCTCATTCAGCTTTAGATGCTATGGCTGGGCTTAGAAACTACGGGTTTAAAGGGTTAATCTATACAACCAAACAAAGAGCTGAAATCTATCTTAGGGAGCCTAGGGTTGGCAGACCTGAAGAAATAATTGAAGATTTACCTTTAATTGTTAAAAGGGATCTTTATGTTTCAAATGACATAAAAGACATTGTAAGAAAAAAGGATAAGTGGACTGAAGCTATCTTAATCTTGGATAGATATGATGAAATTTTAAAACCTGAAAACATAGATACTTTACTAGAACTTGAAGGAATTCAGATTCCAAACAGAGCTTTTGCAGTTTATGTTGGCGGAGAGAAATGTGAAAAAATAGAGAAAGATTTTCCTGTTCCAATTCTGGGTTCTAGGTATCTTCTTAAGATAGAGGACAGAGAAACTGTTGAAAAAAACTATTACTGGTATTTAGAGCAGGCAGGAATACCTCATCCAAAAGGATTTGAGTATGAGGTTGTTAAGGACGGCATAAAGTTTAAGGAGGAAATAAATCAACCGTTGGTACTTAAAATTCCACATGCAGTTAGAAGACTTGAAAGAGGATTTATTTTTGCAGCAGACAGTCGAAGCCTAGAAGAAAAGGTAAGAAAGGAACTTGAAAACGGAAACATTCTTCATGAAGACCTAAAAATGGGAAGAGTTGAAGAATATGTTCCAGGTGTAACAGCCAACTTTAACTTCTTCTATTCACCCCTTTATGCTGAGGAAGATTGGGGTGAACTGGAAAAGTACATTGATAAAAGAAAACTTGCAAACGAGTTTCTTTCAATAGATGAGAGACGTGAAACAACTCATGACGGAATCCTAAGAATGCTTGCTGAAGACCAGTTAAAGGTTGATTGGGGTAAAACACCTTACCCAGTAAGCTTTGAAGTTACAGCCCACTCAATGATTAGTTTAAGAGAATCCCTGCTAAGAAAAATCTATCCTATAGCTGACGCTTTTGTTGAATTAACCCAAAAAACAGATCCTCCAGGTATGATTGGAGCCTATTGTATTCAAACCCTAATAACATTCGAAAAACAACCCTTAGTTGAAGCTGTTTCTCAGGGAGTTTATGATGCTAGTGGACAAGTCCTATATGATTTTGTTCCAAAAACTCAAGACGTTGCTGTAAGACATGGCGGTGGAACAAATGTTCATCAAGGAATAGGCTCCCAATATGCAAACGCAAAATACAAGAAACCTATGAGTACAGGCGACAGAATAGCTTTAGAGCTTTTAAGAGCTAAAAAAACAGGAAAACTAGACAAAATCGTAACCTAAA